>JAUWMK010000088.1 GCA_030613185.1 Promethearchaeum sp. | reverse complement strand
ATAAGAAAAATCTTATATTACAAGTCAAAAGACAGATAAAGGAGGTAAAATAAAAGATGGGTGATATTTTATCAGTGCGATTAGATAAAAAATTACATCATTTAATTAACAAATATATAGAAGAATATCAAATAGAAAAGTCAGAAGGTATCCGTCAATTAATTTTTGATGGAATTTTTATGAACGCAATTAAAGAATATTTAGCGGGAAGAATATCCATTGGAAAAGCAGCATCTATGGTAGATATGTCAATTTCTGACTTATTAGATAAATTGATATTATTGGGAATTCCTTCTACACTTGAATTAGATGATATAATGGATGGATATCAAAATCTAATTGAATTGAAATAGAAGTAATAATTAACATTTAACTTATTTACGAGAATACATAAAAATGAGCCTATGAAAATTATAACTATATTTCTAAAGTGAAAAAAAGGTTTGCGTGTTATAAGATGTAATTAACTATGATACATTCCTATTTTTTATATAATACACCCGCAAAATAGCCAACTGAGTAATCACATGGTGTTTTGGACCCCATTTTTTCAAAACTCGTATAATATTTCAATTCTTTAGCCGATTTATAACCAAGCTCTTTAGCAACAATCATCAAAATTGCAATAGTTTGTGGTCCACATACAGATGTTTCATTCGCTTTAATTAGCGTTTTCTCCCAATCAGATTTCTTAAAAGCATCAATTACAGCTTGATCACGAGTTTTCTGAATAGTTTTTATCTCATATTCAGGATTGTGTGGATTTCTAGGCTGATAATGGGTCATATCAGATGATGCAATAATTGCTATATCTTTATTTTCAATTTTTTTTATTACATTAGCTATTGCTTTCCCAATTTCTTGTAAAACATTCTTCTCCATTCGTCCTACTTTAATCGGAACAATTTTTATTTCTTTTTTTGCTTTTTTTGCAGCGTATTGAATTAAAGGGAGTTGAACCTCGATATTATGCTCACGATGGTGAGGAAAACCCAGGAATGCTGAGTCATCCTCAATTATTTCTGATGATTCTTCTAATATTTCTGCACAAACAGCCGAATCAACTTCAAGTTCACCCAAGGGCGTTTCCCATACTCCAGCTTTCATTAGTCCAATTTTATCATAACCTGTGTGCTGTGTCCCCAGAATAATAATCGTATCAGGAGCCCCTTCTCGAAATATCTCTTGAATTGTATGAATTGCACAAGGGGCACTATAAACATATCCAGCATGTGGAGAAACACCACCTAAAACCTTCCTTGGGCCATCTTTTGTCGTTTCAATAACAAATTCCTTTCCAATTCCAAAATTTTCATCCAAAAAGCTTTCATCAATTAAATTTATAATATCTTTTTCAAATCTGGGGTAAAATGTCCCCGCAACAGCTGGTTTTCTTGTTAATGTCATAATTATTCTTCCTCAAAAAGAAAATAAATTAAATATATTAAAAAACATATCTGAAATAAGTTGAAAGATTGGAAAAAAGATATTGTGTTTATCGGGCATTTCGCTTTGGATAATATTATCGTTAGAAACCGAAACTCTAATTCCCAGTCACTTGGTGGTGGCGTTACTTATGGAAGTCTTTCTGCATATCATTATAATCCTAAAGCAAATATTGGGATTATATCAATCGTGGGAAGTGATTTTGATAATAGGAGACTTTCGATTTTTAAGGAAACAACGATTGATCTTAGTGGAATAATCAGAGATGGAAAAGAAACCACTGAATATCTAATAGACTATCATGATAATGGAAGAGATTTAAGGTTGATATCAAAAGCCCGAGATTTTGAGATTAAAGATATTGAATTACCTATAGATTTTCTCCCTGCAAAAGCCATTCATCTTACATCAATCGCTGACGAATTTCCAACGAATTTTCTTAATAAATTAGCTGATCATAGCATTACTAACAATTCTATCATTGGAATTGACGTGCAAGGGTTAATTCGCGATTTTGATGAAAATGGAAATTTAATAATAAAAAAAAATAGCGCGATTAGACCCTTAATTTTCAAAATGCTTCAAAAATTCGGATCCAGAATGTTTTTTAAAGCTAGTGATAAAGAAGCGTTAGCAGTTACCGAACTTTCCCAAAAAGATCTAATTAAAGCGACGGAACTTTTAGGAGAAACAGGTGCATATATTTTTACAACCCTTGGTGAGAAGGGTCTTTATTTTAAAGCTCCCGGATATCCCATCTTACATTTTAATGCGTATTCTCCAAAAAATTGTGAAGATGAAACAGGAGCCGGAGATTGTTTCATGGCTCTTCTTTTATTGGAGTTAGCAAATTTGCAACCCGAAGAAAGAACATATGAGAAAATTTCAGAAATTATCAAAATCGCAAGCGCAGGTTCTTCTTTTCTGATCGAGGAGAATGGCCCAAAAGGATTTCAAACTAAGGACATAATATTATCAAGAATTAACCCACAAAACGAAATTAAGAATTATTAATACCGAATAGATTTCAAAAATATCACAATTAAAGGATAAGCGATTTAACATGTGGACGCGCGAGTCTTTTTATTCGGTAATTCGGAGATTAGAATCTAAGAAATATATCTCCTCCAAATTGATGAAAAAAATCCCAACCGCTAAGATGATCAAAATAACAAAAGAAGCTTAGGATATGTTAAAAATTTTTGAAAAGGGGGAAAAAAATGAAAATACTAAAACTGCAAAAAAAAAAAAAATCAAAACACAAATGAAATAAAAAATCCCGAAGAAATAACATACTCATATCCAAAATATAAAGGTCTTGAAGACGATGAACTGGCAGATTTCTTGGTTCATTT
The DNA here is from genome assembly GCA_030613185.1 of Promethearchaeum sp. Taxonomy (GTDB): domain Archaea; phylum Asgardarchaeota; class Lokiarchaeia; order Sigyniarchaeales; family Promethearchaeaceae; genus Promethearchaeum. Next base: position 11,072 of record JAUWMK010000088.1, on the reverse strand, counting down.
TTTTTCCTCCTTATTTCGAAATTTGTGAATATAATTCCGTAAATCCTTCACTTCGGGCGGTCTTATTGCAAATGTCGATTTTAGAATGCTCATCTTTCTGTAAAATCAGAATACTTTTCCAAAAGGCTCTGTGTGTATATCTGCCCCGCTTTTTCAGATATTCGATAATTTTACTTCTTTTTGAATAGGTTCAATTCCTAACGTTTCACAGTCAATGATTGTCTGGTTAAATTTTTTACTGGCTGAAGCAAAATCTCGAATCTCTCTGGCGGGAATGTTGAAAACAATTTTGAATGGTTCTCCAATCATTTTGTTGTCTCTAATTATTTGGAGTAGTTTTTGGGTAGTTAGAGATCAAGTTTGATCCGGCAAATAAGTTTGGTATAATCTAACACTGATTGGGCGAATTTATTATAACACTTCACTTGAGCCATAGATTGATTTCGGGAAATTTACCGAGTTTGAGAATAAGTCTCGAATCGATCTTAGACCTGTGAGAATTTTGTTTTCTGGGTTGACTGAAACATCCTACGTATGTAAAGGAACAGTTTTCTTAAGTCCATTCTTTTGAGGTTTGTCTTCTAATGTTATTTAATTTCCTATGTGTGTTGTATTTCTTCTTAGGGCTAAACATTTCGACAATTTCAGCATAATAATGATTTAGGAATTGGGCAAGCAGATCTAATTCATCTTTATCAGTTGGTGGTTTCAAATATTGTTTAACGTTGTATTTTTGAAAATCTTCTTTTGTGTAGTATATTCTATTCATACGCATTTCCAATATTTTTTTTGTATTTGCTGCATTGAGGGATTGGAGAATGGTACCAAGTCCAAACCAATTCTCACGTTTTACTTTTGCCGATTTTGGACCGGGTGGCGCCGCAATTTCCAGAAATATTTGATCTCTATCCCTTGAAATAATCATCCATAAAGAATTAGACTGTAAATTGGTAATCTCATTACCAAAGCTCTCATATATGTCATGGTTTGTAATCCTATAACTGAATTGAGCAAATAAAAAGTGAAATGATTTCTTAAGTTGTTTCAAAAATTTTGAATCTTGCATAGTGGTTTTTCTCTGTACATTCTTAATCAGTTCAGCAATAAAAAAGTACGTGTCATTGAAAGCTTGCATCCACAAATCCTTTGCCAGCTCATAAATCTGGTGATATTTATTCTTCAAGTAACAATTGCTGTGTGATGTACAAAAACATCCTTCTCTCCTTCATCAGGAGTAATAAATCTTCAAGTATCGTCTTTTCTATTTCCATAGAGAGATTAATGGACAAACTTGAAGTATCCAGAAAAGATATAGCTGGCACGATTGCATTTTGGAAGGTGTAAAAATTGTAATAATGCTAAACTTTGGGTGTCTTTGCTTTTCTTTTGGCGGGAAGGAGAATATTTAATATTGTGCATAAAAAACTAATCCCAATTATCAAGTAAATAATGATATAGACCTTGAAGAAAAAACATTTGAGAAAATCTCAGAAATAATACGAATTGCCAGTGCAGGTTCTTCTTTTCTGATCGAGGAGAAGAGTCCTAATGGATTTAAGTCCAAAGATGAAATTTTATCAAGGATCACCCCACAGAATGAAATTAGGAATTAATTAATAATCTTTATTTTTTTTTAATTTTCATCTTATAAGACCAACATTTAAACGAATGGAATTCTATTCTTCCTTATGCTTATGGGCTTAGATGTCGCTACTTCTGCTGTTACATTTTTCATTTTTTCAGCAGCTGAATTAATTTTTATTGCTATTCCCATGATTGTTTTTAAATTACAAAAGAAAGACCTAAAATACGAGTTTCGACACCGAATTATCCCGAACGAAATGCTTCATAGAAATTTTTGGTTTAGAGTGGTAGATATTATAATGGGGATCTTTATTGGAGTTTTTTTCTACTATTTCGGGGGAGTACTTGCATTTACAATTAAAAAAGTTGTCATTGAGACTAAAGGCGAAGAATTTTATGATACTGCATCAGAGGGTTCTGTAAACACAACACCTCCTCCACCACCATCAGATACGGATCCTCTTCTGATTTGGACGTTAATTATTGTTGGAGTTATTGTGATTTTTGTAACAGTCGCTTTTGCTGAAGAATTTTGCTTCAGGGGAGTATTACTAAAGGAATTCAATCACAAAAATAAAGTGTTTGGAGTCATTCTGAGCAGTACACTCTTCATGTTATTTCACGTATTTCCCAGAATTGTTCCTTGGTCGACTTTTGTAACATTTTGGTTATATTATTTTGTATTTGGAGTTCTACTTTCGCTGGTCACGATTTTTCAAAAAGGAGATTTAATTGTGTCAATTGTTGCTCATGGGACGTTCAATTCAATAATTTGGATTTTCATGTATATAAGATATTTGTAAAAGAAATTCTGTTATTCAAATTAAAGAGCAAAAATTATTCCTGTGTTTTTGTATTAATTGCTTCATCTTGAAGCCTTTGACCTTCTTTCATCAAATTCCAGGCAGACTTCCTAAAGATCGTTAAAGTAACTACTAATGCACTTAAAATTCCACAGATAATATATAATAATGATATTGATCCCAGTAAATCAGCTGCGGGACCTGCTAGAATTAATCCCAATGGACTAGCTATCGCACTCATAGTTATTAAAACACTGATAACTCTGCCCATTTTTTCTGGTGGAATCATAAATACGATCATCGTTTGAAAGAGCCCATTAACTATCGGATTCATGACTAAGAAGAAGGCTGCAACAATATACAAAGCAATAAAATTGCCCTCAGGAACAAATCCTAATGCAAGCAAACCAGCTGATGTTGAAAATAATCCAATTGTAATAGTTACTGCCATGTGCCGCCAATGTTTTTTAACAGTCATAATAATTGCTCCCAAAAACACTCCTAAATTTAGAAATCCTAGAAAATAAGCTAGTTCTTGTTGACCACCAAAGTGCGTATATCTAATAAAATTTGGTAATAGAGCATCTAATGGTTGGAAAAAGAAATTTGAGAGAGTTGCCATTAACATTATTATCATTAAGCCAGGGATATTTCGGATAACGTGAAATCCTTCTTTCAGATGATCCATAAACGAACCATTTTCATCACCTTTCGAATTAGAATTTTCCTTCAATTCATCTTCAGAAGACAATTCTTTGGGACTCTCTAACATATTTGGAAACGCAATGTAAATGATCGGAATCAATGCAATTAGGTATGTAATAATATCAATAGATAAAACCCAAAATGGATTGAGAAAAACCATTAAAAACCCAGCAATAACAGGAGCGATAATCCTAACTAAACTACTAAATAATGTATTCAAGCCGTTCATACGCGATAATTTATCCTTAGGAGTCATGATAGAAAGCACAGAGAATGAAACTGGCTCATGGAATGCAGCACAGGTTCCTCTTAGGAATCCAATTACATAAATATGCCAAATCTGAAGATTTCCAAGAGCTAAAATAACAATATAAGCAAAAGTTAGGAGAGCCTGCATAGTATCTGAAATTAATATAAGATATTTTTTATTCCATTTATCTGCAATTACACCCGCTATTGGAACGAAAATCACATAAGGTATGAAGGCTAAAAACGCGGCGATGCTTAATACAGTGTTATTATTTGGAGCAAGTTCAGTTATCGTCCAAATAATAACAAAGCTAACAATGTTTGAACCTAATATCGAGAACAACTGTCCAGCCCAGAAAAAGAGAAATGCTTGAAAGGAGTTTCTAGAGAATTTTTTCTGATCTATTTTTTCCATAGTTCATTGAATTCTGAATCATTTTAAAAGAGTTTTAAGATCATATATTATAAGATACTATTATCTCAATTTTGAAGCATTGAGAGTCACTTTTTCATATGAAAATTGATTTGAAAACTCAAAACATTTAAATAATCGAAATATATTATATTATTAGTGAACTAAAAGTTGTCTTTAAATGAGGAGAAAAAAAATGGATAATATGTTCGATGTAATTAGAAAACTATTGGAAGAATATTCTGGTTTAATTGATAACCCTAATGATTTTTCCATGTCATACACATATTCAAGCGATATGGATAAGCCAGAATTTAAAATAAATGGTAAAAATGTCAATCCAGATCTGCTTAAAAAACTTGAAGATTATATGATCGATTTCGAATCTGATATATTAAATATTGATGATTATCATATTCCAAATCAATCATTCTTAAATAATTCAAATGCATTTGCTAAAAATAAAAAATTTCCGAATAAAAAATCAGATTTCAAACAGGAAAATTATGAAAACGCTATGAAAGAGATATTTTATGATATCTTTGATGAGGGAGAAAAACTTAAAATCATAATTGAACTTCCTGGTGTTAATAAAAAAGACATTCAATTACAAGCAGCTGCTAATGAGATCGAGATTACCACACCCCACCACCATACAATAATCAAATTACCTATACCTGTAAATGCTAACATCGCTAAAGCCAGGTATACAAATGGAATTTTAGATATTGAGTTAGAAAAAATTGCACAAAGTAAAAAATTGAAAAAGAAATTGCAAATTGATTAATCTAGTTTTTTACATTGATTTAAATAGTATTTTTATTTAACCTTTTTTTGTAGATACCAAAAGTAAATATGGAATCTAAAATGCCAAAAGTGTGAAAAAAATATGCCTGATTGGAGTAATTACTTTGTAAGCCAAGAATTACAAAAGAAAATAGCAAAAAATTTGAACAAAATATTCAACGATCATACACATGGCAAAAGATTTGACTATTATTTTGAACCAATCAAGGAAGAAAACGTAAGTAAAAAAGAAACTCAAGTGAGAAAAGATCTCTATAGAGTCTATCCTCATGGAAAACGTGCATTTAATATTTCATATAATCCTGGATCAAAAAATAGGATCAATATCGAAGACGAGAGCGAAATTGATCCAATGGCCCTAAAAGAATTCCTTCAAGCTCTTGATTTTGTCGAAAGAAATCATGTATATTATAAAAATGCGGATATCAAACCATTTATCGATTTTTTTGAAGATGATGAAGAATTGATAATTATAATAGAAATTCCAGGAATGCAAGAAGATGATATAGAACTACGAGCATCTCCATGGGATGTAGATATTTATGCACTTGGAACCAGAAATAAATCACATTACTATCGAACTATTCAATTACAATCGGAAATTGACCCGATTAGATCCAGAGCTACTTATCATGATAGTATTTTAGAAGTTTTTCTGAAAAAGGTAAAAGGAGCGCCTAAAACCAAAATAGAAATAAACAAATAGACTAAAAAAATAATAAATAGAGAATAATATAATGCCAACCGAAAAGAAAAAAGAAGAAATATATGCCAGAATTTCTGATTCCCGGCGCAGAGATGCAGGGAGAGGATATGCCAGATTAGACCCTTTAATTCAAAAAAAATTAGGTTTGCACTCCGGTGATGGAATTGAATTGAAGAATCCTATTAATGATAAAAAAACTGCTGCACTCGTCATGCATGGATATTCAGAAGATGTAAATTCTGGAATTATAAGAATTGATGGTTCGCTTAGATTAAACTTGAAAGCAAGCATTGATGAAAGAGTAATAATAAGAAAAATCGAAGTACATCCAGCACATTCAATACAATTTGCACCATTGGATAGACCAGTTCGTGTTAGAAACTCAAATATATTTGCAGAAGTGCTTGAAAACCGAGTGGTTATGCAAGGAGATCTAATTAGTTTTGATTTAATGAGTGGTCCGATATATTTCATGGTGAAGGGCTTTTCCCCAAAAAAAAATGCCGTACAAATTGATAGAAACACACAAGTTGAAATTCTTAAGCAACCTGTAGAGAGTAAAGATCTCGAAAAAAGGATTCCAAGAACAACTTATGAAGATTTAGGCGGTCTTGCAGAAGTAATTCAAAAAATCAGGGAAATGATAGAATTACCTTTACGTCATCCTGAAATTTTTAATCGCCTTGGAATTCAACCACCGAAAGGATTATTACTTCATGGCCCTCCAGGAACAGGAAAAACATTACTAGCAAGAGCAGTTGCTAACGAAACGGATGCACATTTTATCACATTGAGCGGTCCACAAATTATGAGTAAGTTCTACGGACAATCTGAAGAAAACCTACGCAAAATATTTAAAGAAGCACAAGAAAATGCCCCAGCAATAATATTCATTGATGAAATAGATAGTATCAGCCCAAAACGGGAAGAAGTTCAAGGAGAAGTTGAAAGACGTGTTGTGGCACAATTATTATCACTTATGGACGGTTTAGATCCGCGTGAGAATGTTGTAGTAATCGGTGCTACAAACCGTGTAAATGCTTTAGATGAAGCACTTAGAAGGCCAGGACGATTTGATCGTGAGATTGAGATTGGTGTTCCGAATATAAAAGGGCGTCTTGAAATTCTGCAGATTCACACAAGGGGGATGGCTGTTGGAGATGATGTTAATTTACAATTCCTAGCAGAAAAAACTCATGGATTTGTAGGTGCTGATCTCCAAGCATTATCAAAAGAAGCTGGAATGATAGCATTACGCAGAATTCTACCTGATATAAATTTGGATGAGGAAGTCATTTCTCCGGAGGTATTAGAAAAATTAATTATAACCCAGATTGATTTTGAACACGCTTTATCAAATATTGAACCTTCAGCTTTACGAGAAGTCTTAATATCAACACCAACAGAATCTTGGGATGATATAGGAGGATTAGATGATGCGAAACAAGCATTACAAGAAGCAGTCGAATGGCCCCTAAAATATCCAAATATTCACCAATATTTTAATGCAAAACCAGTCAAAGGAATATTACTTTATGGATTACCGGGAACGGGAAAAACACTTTTAGCAAAAGCTTTAGCACATGAATCTGAAATTAATTTTATATCCGTTAAAGGTCCAGAATTTCTTTCAAAATGGGTAGGAGAGAGTGAAAAAAAAGTAAGAGAAACGTTTCGCAAAGCCAGAACTGCTGCACCTTGCATAATTTTTATGGATGAATTAGATGCGATTGCACCAGCAAGGGGAAGAAACGGTGGTAGTGGTAATCAAGTTACCGAACGAATTGTTTCACAATTGCTGACTGAAATTGACGGATTGGAAAGTTTAAAGGATGTAGTATTGGTAGCAGCAACAAATCGTCCAGATATTCTTGATCCTGCCTTAATTCGCGCTGGAAGATTCGAAAAACAGATAGAAATCGGTTTACCTGAATTGGAAATTCGCAAGAAAATATTTGAAATTCACTTGCGTGGACTTCCATTGGATAGTGATATTGATATAAAATCACTAGCATCTGATATGGAAGGAAAATCTGGAGCAGATATTGAATCTCTCTGTAAAGAAGCGGTTCAAGCAGCGATACGTTATTATATTTCAAAAGCTAATTTTAAAGACATCTCTAATGACGAAAAAGGTTCAGTGAAAATTAAGAAATCTCATTTTGATATTGCAATGAAATCTGTAAATAAATCATCCAAACGTTCTGAGAAAGCCTATCAAAAACTTGAAGGTGCTCTTTCTCCTTCAAAGGATTTATATGCTTGAAAGTAATTGAAAATAAAATGAAAGTTAAATTGAAAAATTAAGGTTAATTATATGGCTAAGAAAAAAGAAACAAGAATAATTGAGGAAGAAAAACGAATAAAACATGATCAGACCGTTCCATTGGTAATTAAAAGGGAAAGGATGTTCAAAATGGTTCGGGATGACGGTTCATTTAATGATGAATTATTCTTTGAATTAATTGGAAATGACATTAGGAGAAAAATACTTTCTAAACTTTCCAAATTTCCAAGGTTCGCTAGCGATCTTGCAATAGATCTCGGAGTTTCTAAACAAGCCATAAAAAAACACTTAGATAAGCTTGTTGAATTCGGTATAATAGAAATATCTCTCTCTCAAACCGATCAAAAAAAGCAATATTATCAAATTTCCGATCATATTGCAATATTCTCCAAAATCGATTTAACACCAAATTATTTCTCCTTGCAGTGTGAAAACACACCCGATGACCTATCGAAAGCTATGGAAATTTTAGAACATGATCCCAGAACAGCGGTCACATCATCACTTAAATCTAGAATAGATTACAAGCAATTGAATTTTTCTTTAAAAGCTTTAGGCCAACAATTACACACAGTTGAGAAAGAGATAACCATTATCGAAAAAAAAAGAAAAGATGCATTACTTCAAAAAACAGTACTATTAAACAGAATTCAAATGATAATTAACGCGCTAGTGGAAAATGATCTGGAAAAAGAAGTCATTTTTTCACTATTCTTCGATACAAATTCCACCGTTAAAGGCATAACATTGGAGGAAATTTTAAACCAATTATTTCTAAGGAAGAAAGCAAGAGCAGGAACACCAAAATATAAATATATTAAAACTGATGAGAAAACACTGCAACGTGGCCAAGAATTACTGGAATTACTCAATCTTCTGATTAATAACTTTGGTTTTATTCAAAGTGAAGGACTAAAACTGTTTTTCGATTTTGATTGATAAAATTAATTATTTCTTTATGATTGTTAATTCCCATAATCCGGGTTCCAACAATCTGGTTTCACAAGGATAATTAGCTTTTTTCATTGAATAAGGAATTGTATCCGTTGCAGCAGGCGGGTGATCGCATTTCACAATTAAAATATCTTCTTTATTCATGGTCGCAAGCTTCTTCTTTACTAATAACAGACAAAAAGGGCACACTTTATTAGTTATATCTAGATTTATTTCAACCATTTTTTAATCACTCTTTTAAATAATCCTATAATTTAATCAAGGACGAGATCATTCGCTTCAATGTATCGGTGTATGGTAACTTGGGATGTTTGCCCCATATAAAATGAAAATAAAAATGCAGCATCAGCGACTTTTTGTTTCTTTTTTGTTATAACGTTCCACCTGAGAATATTTGATATTGGGACCTTATGTGCTATTGAATTTGCTAATTTTTTATTCCGGTTTTTGATATCTGTCATATACCAGCCAATAGCATCTTCAATGTATCCAATAATCACAATTGTTTTAGCATTTGGTTCGATTTTACCAGTAACTGCTGCATGTATCCTCTCTATTAGCTCTCTTCTAACCTCGGGTTTAATAAGTGCGTATTTCTTTCTTCCTTCTTGTTTCATAATCCCTTTCTGCACCAACGAACTCCACATACGGGATTGTAAATTTTTCATGTCTTTTCCAAATACAGTAATCCATTTTGTTACTGTAGATAAGGCTCTTTTTCCATTTTTAGTATGATTTTTTATAACATCATACACATCATCTAAAATGGGTATATTTAAAGGGCGATCATCAATAGGATTAACCCATAACGTTTTATATCTCTTTTTTCCAGCATCTCCAAGCAGAGATATTTTACCTACTAGTCGGAGATCGGAAAGTATAGTCGCCGGCATCACGTTTTTGAGGAACATTCCCATTCCTCCCAAAGGTAATTGCTTCTTTTTCTCTTTGTAAGCGATTAACAAAAATTCTTCTCCCAGTAACATACTCTTATCTTCCTTAATTTTAGAAATACAGATGCGATATCTAAAGAATTTCTAATTTAATAATCTAATTAATTTTAAAAACTTTGAGCTTTATATTTTGTGCTACATTATTCATAATCAATTATTATGCTAGTTGAATCAGCCAGAATTGCACAGATGAAAAAGAATTTTACGGAACTCAAGAAAATTCATGATGAAACAAACAACGCAAACCAAACCAAAAAGACCATAGATACTACACTCTTTGAAACAAAATACGAAGTTACATCCACTCAGATCGAAAACTTCCAATTAAATGTTATAGCTGGCGAACATTCAGCTAAACTTGATGAACCCCTAAGTATAGCAGGAGATAACACAGCAATGAATGCCGTCCAAATGTTAATAAGCGCTTTTGCTAGCTGTCTTGAAACTAATTGGTTATTCTACATCACCGCATATAAACTAAATGTTGAGGATGTTCGCGTCCATATCTCAGCAGTAATCGATCGTAGATACAGTTTGGGTGTCACTCCAGCCCGAGTAAAATCATTTGTTATTACATCAAAATTAATTACAGATGAACCTTTGGATAAAATCGAAAAAATCGGCGAAAAAGCAAAAAAAACTTGTGTTGTAGGCGGTTCAATTCATCCTGATATAGAAAGAATTTACCGCATTGAAATAACAAAATCAAATTAAACTAAATTCACAAAATACAACAATATCGCCATTAAAATCGAATCCATAAAAAATTTTTTCTCTCATTCTCCAATTGCTTTTCTCAAACATTAATAGGTTATTAAAAACTTAATATATATAATCCTCCGCAAAAAAGAATATACAACCGAATTTAGCGGAAAAAATTAGTAAAAATAAAAATGAGTGAAAACTAAATGAGTGAAAAGTTTGTTCAAAAAGGTGGCAATCGATTAGAATGCCCTAAATGTGCTAACTATACCCGTAACATGATTCGGGAAGTTGATGATAAGACGCATCAAATTATGGACTATCCGGTAATTTATGCAAAAAAATATATCTGCGGAAAATGCGGAACAGAATGGTCTTGGGATAAGGATTAAAACCTTTTTTGATTTCCAGTTTTTTAATTAGTTTTTTGAAGTATTAATTTCAGAATTTTAACCGTCACTTAAAAAGTATCAAAATCTGGACACTTGGAGATCTGTAACGGAAGATCAGTAGCACCCCATATAGAGATGCCGGTATTTTACAATTTCTTATGTAACATGCCTATTCTATCAATATCATCCCAATATCTTCTAATACCTTTCAGATTCTTTTTGCAAATCGCCTCCATTATAATTTTAAATTATATTTATGGGAAGAAATACTCGTAAATTATTTTATCCAAAATCAGCTTTCTCATGAATTTTGTTATACATAGGATGTCTCTATATCTTTTTTTGAAAAGAATGGATAATCCTGATTTAACTAGGTAAGTCCTTCCATATTGATTAATCAAAGAATTTCTATTTAAACAGACCCACTCATTTTGCAAACTAAATTTCTTTAATTATTAAATAAGAAAAATATCTCAATTTTACGAATATTTATAAAGTGTCCAGATTTTTCAAAGTTT
>JAUWMK010000014.1 GCA_030613185.1 Promethearchaeum sp. | reverse complement strand
TACCAACCGATTTTTTCTTCTGCAACTCCATCACTATTAAGAATGGCATATGATATCGAGGTAGAAGAAGCACCTGATGGCGGTTTACCAAATCCAATGTTAGCAAGAGAGAAAGTGATAAGCATTTCCTTTGCAGCCACTGATGGCTTGAAAAAAATCTATTGTCTTGATCGTGATGATCTAAAACTGGGCATTATTCCAGAAGATTTTCCTAAAAATGCAGAATTCTTCTTCTTTAAAAATGAAAGAGACTTGTTAAAAGAATCATTTCGCTTATTTTGGAAATATCCAATAATTATAACTTTTAATGGTGATAATTTTGATAACACATATCTTTTCCATCGAGCAAGGAGATTAAAAATTAAAGATGAAGAAAATCCAATCTATTTGGGAAGAGGTGGTGGGATGGTTACACATAATACTGATTTTAAACATGCAGTTCATATAGATATCTTCCAATTCTTTGCAAATCGAAGTATTAAAGGATACGCTTTTGGGGGCGCTTATTTAAGAAATTCATTGGAAGAAGTCTCCAGTAGTCTTTTGGGGGCAGGTAAAATAAAACACGAGGGAATTATGATAGGAGAAATGACACTGGCAAATTTAATCCATTATAATTTGATAGACTCCATACGAACTTTGGAATTAACAACGTTTAACAATGATTTAGTATGGAATCTTATTTTTATTTTAATGAGAATAACAAAATTACCACTTCAAGATATTTTCCGCCTTCAAATATCTGCTTGGATAAGGTCTTTACTTTATTATGAACATCGTCGAAAAAATTATTTAATCCCACGTGGGAGTGATCTTGAGAAAAGAGGAGATTTCAGGAGAACGAATACATCTAAATTTAAAGGAGCATATGTTATCGATCCAATTCCCGGCATTCATTTTAATGTAGCGGTTTTAGATTTTTCAAGTTTATACCCTTCTATTATAAAAACACGAAATCTATCATATGAAACGGTTAAATGTTTGCATCCCTCTTGTCAAGATAATATGTTGGAAAATTCATCATATTGGGCATGTACAAAGAAGATGGGGATTTTTTCATATGTTGTTGGATACTTAAGGGATGTTCGCGTTAAGTGGTATAAACCTTTATCGAGTGACAAATCTTTATCTGTTCAGAAACGAGAGACTGCAAGCGTTATGACAAGCGCATTGAAGGTATTCATCAACGGAGCCTATGGTGTCTTTGGAAGCACTGCTTTTCCATTATATTTTCGCCCAGTTGCCGAAGCCACCACTGCAATTAGCAGGTTTTCGATTCAACAAACAATTGATAAAGCAAAATCAATGAATGTTGAAGTATTATATGGAGACACTGATTCCGTTTTTCTTCTTCATCCTTCAAAGAAACAGATTGAAGAACTTATTCAATGGTCTACAAAAGAATTGGATTTAGATTTAGAACTAGAAAAAACTTACCAATTTTTAGCATTATCAAGTAGAAAGAAAAATTACATAGGAGTAAGAACGGGTGGCCAACAGGTTGATCTGAAAGGATTACTGGCAAAAAAACATAACACTCCAAATTTCATTAAAATAAGATTCAAAGAAGTCCAAGAGATTCTCATAAAAATAACAGATATGGATTCTTTTAATGCAAATAGGAAAAAAATAATTAAGATAATTAAAAGAACAAATAGTTTAATTGGAAAACCTGAAGAAAAAGGAGGTTTCAACATAAACGATTATGGTATCACAATCGTTTTAAAGAAAAAGCTAACAGAGTATACAAAAAGCATCCCCCAACACGTTAGAGTGGCAAATTTGATGTCGGAATCTGAAAAGAAGAATCTAAGACCTGGTTCATTTATAACTTATATAAAGACCCGTACCCAAGAAAAAGTCAAACCAATTAATCAGGCAAAAATCAATGATATAGACTATAAAAAGTATAAAGAATTAGTCAGAAGTGCATTTGAACAAATACTTGATGCATTAAATATAGATTATGAAGAAATATTAGGAACAATAAAGCTATCAAGCTTCTTCTAGATATTGATGATATTACTAACAAATGTTTTTTCTTTTTTTGTCAAAAATACAATTATCCCTGTGACAACAACAATCGATAGAAATAGAATAATACTGATTCCAATTGTTATAATTTCTTGGGTAGCCGGAAAAATCGTAATGAAGGACACTCCAGTATATAAAGTAGAATTATAATTACCCATATAATCAAACGAGACAATCCCATATTGATAATGCCCATCTACTAATTTTAACACGACTTCATATTTATAATCAGCATATTTTGGAGTTAAAAGGTGATATGTATAACTATTGAAATCATCCATGCTCAATATGAGATATCCATAACAAATTCCAAGACCATAATCATTTATTGTCGTGTTAAAAATGGTTATTTTATCAGCTTTCGGTTTATCCGGTGTGATTTCGGTTTCTTCAATCATTGGAGACTTATCATCAATTTCTACATCAAAAGAACCAGATGAATAAACCATGTTATGACCGGATAATGAATAATTAAAAGATCGGTTTCCCAAAGGAAGATTAAAAACCATTTTTCCCTCTTCATTTGCAGCAAAGACTCTATAATGACCATCACCAGACCACAAAGTCAACTGAGCATATGGTACTGGAGTTTCCAATGCGGTTTTTATTTGAATTACGTAATTACTACCTTCATAAGCAACCATATTTTCGGGAAATAATGGTGAAATTAATTGCGCTGTGTCTGTATAAATATATACCGATGGATCACCTAACAACATATAGGAAAGAATAGATTTTCGCTCCATTTCAAAATATGTGAAATTTAGATCACGACTCTGGAACCAACGAGAACTTACATAAGCTTTTTTGGATTCATATAGAGCTTTTCCTTGTTGAAAATCATTATTATTAAACATTTCATTGAAATATAACTTAGTTAATCCCCGATTGCATTGTTCCAATGCAGTATCGTTTGGATAATACCAAGATAAACGCATTGAACCGATATAACCAATTGCACCGGTTTCTGGTTGTTTAATTAATTCTTCTCCCAAACTATCGTAATCATAACTATTTGTAGAACACGCATCTCCAAAAATAAATGAAGGCATGTTTTGATTTGATAATCCTGGAACATCACCTGTTGATAGGACATTTGATGCTGAAAATCTACTGGGAGAACCGTGTCCTGCATACACAATAATCGAAGACCCATTGTTTATAGCCTCCAATGCAATAGATTTTGATAAGTTCATCACTCTTTCAGAATCTACGGGAGTATAATATGAAGTATAATCCAACATATGCGTCCAATCCATTGAATTATTCACCGAATTATCCAATATGTATTGATTAAGAATCCCTTCATCTTCTCCATCCACATCACCACTTGGATCAGGAGCATCCGAAATACCGGAAAGTGCCAGATATTTATTCATCCAATCTCCAGCATATATTCCGGCTTCATAATCCATTGTTTTATTGAATAAATCGTATAGTTCCTGTATGTTATCTACGGGAAATCGCCCAACATAAACCTCTGGATTATAATCCAATTCAGGAATATAGGATGTGTTATTAAAAGCTGAATGTTCTCCCCACCTTCCATCTCCATCGAGATTCCAATCTGAAGTGAGCTCGGCATAATAATAATCTGTTGGTTTTTCATTAATATCTCCTAAGGGTTCATTATCACCAACTATTTGAGCATCAGGATTAAAGACATATCGAATAGGAATTATCTCGGTATCGCCCAATAATAAAACCCATTTAATAGGAAAAATTCCATAGTATGAAATAATTGCATTACGGATTTTTTCTGGTCCGTCAACACCTCCATAATCAGACCAATTGGCAACAACTAATGTGGGAATGCCTATCTGCCGCTTCCATTCTGCAAAAACTTGCGCAGCATCTATAAAACTGCTATTTTCGGGAGATATTAATAACATTTCATATTGATCGGGTAACCAATCTGATTCGTTTTGTATTATCTCTTCTCGTGGGAGATCTGAAATTATTTTATCTATATGTATGGAATCCAGGGCTTTAACACTGCTAATCGTTGTAAATTGAGAACCACCTATATTAATTAGCGGAGATGAGATAAAAACTATTATTAGAGTAAATATTATTATTCGATAAGAGCGACGTCGACTCATTTATATAAAACCTCTGGTTGAAAAATCCACCAACATATAATATATCCAAAATAGTTTTAGTTTAAATATTCACCGATTTTAAAATCATACAATCCCTTTATTAAAACCAAAAACAAAAATTTTTAATTTTTTGAATGGTTTTATAAATTAGAAATGCCAGTGTGGCTTAGTGGCTATAGCGCCTGACTTGTAAAATATTTTAACGGGATTCCTATTATGTTAAAATTTTTAAGATATCAGGTGGTCGAGAGTTCAACTCTCTCCATTGGCTCCAAAAGCTTTTTTCTCTAAATTATGAAGATATTATACCTAATTCTTTGAGAATAATATGATTAATAAAAGAATTCAATGAAAAATTTAATGGGATGCCTTCATATATTCGATCTTTAACTAATATAAAAGGGAATTGCTTAATAATATCTAAATATTTTGCAGCGAGGTCTCCGAAGAGAAATTCGTCGATCTTGTATTTTTCTTGTCTAGGAGGGCAAGAATAATCACTATCTTGTATGCGATAAATTTTATATTGCCTATACCGCTTTTGCATCACATTATGAGCTTTTTCTAAAAGATTACTAATTTGAACTTTCTGTAAATTGGATTTTGGTATATTAAATTCCTCTAAATAAGTTTCAAATTGTGAATTAATTAAAAATGATTTACTTACTGGGAAAAAAACAAAAATAATTATGGGTTCTTCAATGTTCTCATAGTTCGATAAATTTTCAACAAGAAAATCTGATTGAATCAGATTAAAAACAAATTCGAGTGAATTTCGATCTAAAAAAGAACAAAAAACCTTCATTATAACTGAATCAAATATACTAGAACTGGTTAATTTGTATTCCACGTACTCGTCTAAAAGCATAATCTTGTAATTAAACTTCAAATTAAACCCCTCTTTGTAATTTAAAACCTACCTTTTCATATTCGACACACTGATGGTTTTTTCAATTTCTAGATTTATGTCGGCACCCATACAATTTCTATTCCGATTCTTATTTCTTCTTGGAATTAAAAAGTAAATCGCTAACAAATAGGGGACAATAAGCAATATCTCAACGATAATTGTTACTTGAAATGGAATTTTATGTCCGAATCTCTCCCAAACAAGCCCTCCAACCAAAGGTGAAACGATTGCTCCTACATATTGCACAAATGACATAGCAGAAAAGATCTTCCCGCGATTTTGGGGAGAAATTTTGCTCGAATAGTTTTGTTTAATTAGAGTTTCAACGGTTACAAAAAGCGAATCGAAGAGAAGTACAGCTGAAAAAACAATTGCAGATGTTGTGGAAATAATAATTAATGTTGAAATGGCACCAAAAAAGCAAATTAGTGAAATTGCTAAATAAATATTAATTCTATTGATTATATTTCCGAGTTTAGGTGCAATAATATAAGCGAAAATATGAGCGGGAAAATAGATCAACATAATAATCATAGGATCTTGAACTATATATTCAATTAAATAAGCCTGTAGAAAAGGATTGGCAAATGTGTTATTGATCGCTATGAGGAGTGTTACAACAAGCAACAAAATAAAACCAATAAGGACTCTTTTATCAATTTTCTTCATATTTTCTTCTTTTTCGTCAGGAAAATCCACAATTTCATCGTTTACATCAAAATAAAACCTAATTGCAGCATAAAAATTACAAAACGCAAATAAAATAAGCGGGCAATAAAAAAACCATGCATTCTGATGAGTTAAAAGAGTTGATAATCCCAAAATACAAAAAGCCAGTAAAGTTCCAACCAAGCTTCCAATTCCGATTAAATTAGCGCGCCTTGCAAAGGCAATTGTTCTATATTCTTTATCCGATTTTTCGGATATAAGTATGTCAAGCGGTGTCCAGAAAAACATCACTATAAATCCCTGGAAAAAAACTGCAAATATGAAAAATTTGAGCGATTTGAGATTAATCGCCATATACATAAGAATTAAAGCAATTCCACGACCAAATGAACCGATTGAAACGAAAATTTTTTTCCAATTTCTATATTTATCAGACAGAAATCCTATTATCATTGAAGAAATTAAATATCCTAAAATATTCGATGAGAAAACCATCCCTATTTGTAGCCCTGAACCATTAAAATATTTTGCAGGAACATATGAAAGTAGAAATATATAATAGAAGAATCCGAATGAATTAAAAAAAATGACGCGAATCATTTTATCAAAATCGGCTGTAGTTTGGGAAGATATCATAGTTTTTTTTTATTTATTAAAATATAAAAAATACGAAAATTCAATGAGATATTTCAAATACTTTAAACCTAATGCGATTTTTGTTTTCCCATGAATAGATCAAAGATTTCTAGCTCATTACAAATTCAGATCATTAAAGAAAAACACGATCTTTTGCCCGGCATTATGGAAGAAAATAAGATCGATTGTTGGATTATTTTTGTGCGCGAAACAGCATCAAATCCAGATCCCATTATGGGGTTGTTAGCGGGAGGAGATATTGTCTGGAAAACTGCATTTATATTTACATTTAAAGAAGGAAAATTTACCAAAATCGCCATTATCGGCAACGGCGATGCCAATGCAGAAAAAAGAAAGCGTATTTGGGATGAAGTAATTGGATACGATAATGGATTTTCATCACTTTTGAAAACATATATCGATAAGTTTAATCCCAAAAAAATTGCTTTGAATTATTCTTTGGATGATGTGGTTTCAGACGGCTTATCCCATGGAATGTATTTAAACATTGAACAGATACTATCAACCCATAAAGAAAAATTCATCAGCTCTAAACCATTAGTTCATAATGTACGTGGACGAAAGACTAAAACCGAGATCGATTTAGTACAAAAAGCGTGTGAGCTTACTGAAGAAATCAATCAAATTGCATCTAAAAAAATTAAAGTAGGTATGAAAGAAACCGAAATCCAAGAAATATTTTTTGAAGAGATGGAAAATCAGGGTGTAGAAGAAGCTTGGCAAAGAAGTTGTTGTCCTGCTATAGATGCCGGCCCCGATAAAGAACTTGGTCATGATGGGCCTCGGGATGATCTGAAAATTCAAAAAGGCCACACTTTACATAATGATTTTGGAGTTAGGTTAAACGGTTATTGTTCGGATATTCAACGAATGTGGTTTTTCGGAACAGAAGACGAAATTCCAGAAGAATTAATCCATGCTTTTAATTCAGTACGGGATGCAATTAAAAAAGGTTCAGAATATATTAAACCGGGAGTCACCGGCCATTCAGTGGATACAATAGCCAGAGATTATATAGTTTCCCAAGGATATCTTGAATACCCTCATGCTTTAGGACATCAAGTTGGTACGCAAGGTCATGACGGTGGACTACTATTGGGGCCTTTATGGGAGAGATACGGAGATGTTCCTAGAGGATTGGTTGAAGAGAATAATATATTCACCCTGGAATTAGAAGTTACTACTAAAAATTATGGAATGGTCTCTTTAGAAGAAGATATAGTTATTACGAAAGATGGTTGTCGATTCTTAGTGCCTCCTCAAACGAAATTTTTAACCTTGTAAAATTCGTTTTGAGCAATTTAAGAACTCTTGGAGTTCTTATTCTAAAACATACCTAAGTATTTTTTCGAAATTCGCGTGGATACTCGTCGGCATCGCCCACTTCCAATTTTTTCTCCTGTTCTAAGGTTCCTGGTCCATATATACGTTCCTTGATATATAAATTGGGTTTTTTCTTAAATCGAAGGAGAACGGTAATGATGTTGATCCACCATTCAATGCTCAAAATGAAGTGGAGTTTCTCCCAGATTATTAGAATGATCGTCCATACACCAAGCATTATTCCTATAAACATATATAATTGGGCAGTATTCCATACGAGTCGGGGACTATCACCCGTAAAATCAATTGGAGATCCCATTATCGGTACTAATACCCAATACACTTGATCTGCGAACCACCTACAAATAGTATAAAGAGTTAATGATACAATTCCAAATCTCCTTAGCCAGATTGTGCGTTTACCCGCCTTAGCTCGACGTTCTAGAGAACCCATATCCAACCTCATAATAAACCATGAAAAAACTAATGCTTCCATTCCAAGATTCAATACTTGAATTATCGCGGGAGTATCTATATTCGCATAGTCCAAGAAAAAAGTCCAATCAACAATTGATGCAATTCCTACAATCACTAAACAAAATGAGGAGAAATATAAAATCAAATTACGAAATTTTTTGGAACTGATATTATTCGACACCAGATATCCCATAAACGCGCCAAGACATCCAAAAGAAAAAGTTTGGCTTACCTTAAATCGACCCCATACAAATTTAGAAAGCATCCATTCTAAAACATATAATCCCCGTACATTAAATCCTGCAGTTATGGTTCGACCCCATGGAATGAAAAAAAGGCTCGCGATTAAATTACCAAATGCTAGAAAAATAAAAAATCCTGTAAAAACAGCTGGTTTTCGTGTTATATGAAATTTCATAAGTATAAAGACAATGATAGGAATTAAAACACTCACTATGGCAATTGAATCGAGTGTTGTGGCATTAAAATTGACTACAATGAATCCCATGTCTCGTAAATTATAATCCGCGCTTTCAACTCCAAATAATAAATGATACAAACGGCTCAAACCTACAAATAGAATTCCCCCAATAACCCTACCCATGATAAATTTCAAGAAAAGTTTATTATCTTTAGGATCCATTGTATGAACCTTGGTTGTAAGAGCCATACATGAAAGCATGGTAAAAGCAGATCCCCAAGTCCCCATTACTACTAATGGAATTAATGTAATCAGCATGAAAATACTCATTTGACTTACAACAGGAATAAATAACGAAGGATCAGCTTGAGCTATTTGATGAGTAAATATATGTACAATTATCATCATAATAATTCCAAATCCTAATCCGGTATCCTTGGATACAAAACGTTTTGGAATCACTTGTTTACTCATAACTTATAATTGAGTTCTCAATGAATAAAAATGCTAATAATTTCTCCAATTCTAGATATGGTATGAAATTAAATTAAATTAAATTAAATTAAATGAAATGAATCAATGAAATGAAAAAAGAAAATAAATTACAATCGATTACCATATTTTGGGAAAGATGCGATATTTAGTTTGTTCCATATATTCTATATATCCATCAAGTTCTTCTTTTAAGAGTTTTTCTTCATCTGATATTCGGAAAAAGAGTAAAATACCTATTATGCAAAAGGGAATTAATCCCCAATAAGAGCCCAAAGCCAATGGAGTAATTCCAAACATTATAATGACTGCTAAATACATGGGGTGTCTAACAATTGCATAAGGTCCCGTGGTTATTACCTTTTGAACTCCTTTCTCGACTTGTACTGTTCGCGCAGCAAAACTATTTTCTCGCATCACCCAGAAGAAGAATATATAACCCATCACAAATATTAAATCGGATAAAATCACTAACCATACAGGAACATTTGACCATCCGTATCTCTTATCGGATCCTGGAATTAAATAGATACAGAAAAATAGAAGATTTGAAACACTAACAACCCATTTTTGTTTATTTCGCGTTTCTTTACCATCTAAACGTCTTTTTAGAAGTGCAGGATCCTTTCGAATCATAAATCTTAAGAAGATTAACAATATGCTCAGAAATATTCCAATATAGAGCCACGCTTCCCAAAAATTGAAGGTCAATGGGGGGAGGAAGAAACACAATCCCAATAAGAAAAATATAAATGAAAATTTCACGACTGCTTTTATCACAAGTTGTTTCACATTAATTTCTTCGGTCATCTATATCACTACATAATAAGATAAGGAATTTTAAAAGAATTACCTAGAAAGAAGAAGAGTGTAGTAATTCACAAATTATTACGATCCAGATATTGAATTATTTCTTTCAATCTTCTATTCTTTTATTCTATTTTTTCTAATAAAGTTAAACTGTTTTGGGTTAAATTCTTCATTCCAGCATAGAAATTCAATCCAAAATCCAAAACTATTAACTGAAAAATTAGGGATGGATCAGGATTTTTCATTTCTTCAATTTCATTCTGCAAAGGGATTTTCTGTAAGTTCAATAAATCTAAGTTTTTCTCAGCATCTTGAAAAAGTCGATTAATTCTTTCGATTTGGGTTTCTACATTAAGTTTACTAGAAAAGAAAAGTTTTGCAAGAGTTTCACTCTTAGTTATATCCGTACACTCGTCATTCTCTATCCAAGCATCAAGATAAGAACAACCTTTTTTAGTAATTTTGTATTTTATTGACTTCTTTCCTTTATCTGAAGTTATTTTCTTATGGATCGACACATATTCATTTACTAATAATGATTGCAATGCGGGATAAATATGACCAAATTTTAACTCTGACCAAAAAAGATTGGTTGTAAATTTTGCAGAGTTTTGAATTTCATAACCATTCATTGGTTGATTCATTAAAATACCCAAAACAATCATATTAGTTCGATTGAATTTCATAATTAATCTAATATGAGATTAATTATAAAATTTTTATATATAATATTTATATATAATAATTGTATATACTACTTATATCTCTATCAAATGTGGAATTAAAAATGAAAATATTGGTGGCTTATTTCTCCCGATCTGGAAATACAAAAAAAATAGCTCAAGCAATTTATGACGAAATTCAATGTGAAAAAGAAATCAAATCTATAGATGATGATCTTTCTTTAAAAGATTATGATTTTATATTTTTAGGATTTCCAATTGAATCCTACGGACCTCCAACAAACATTCATAAATTTCTGAGTTTAAAAACAAAACAAATGAATATTGCACTATTTATAACTCATGGAGTTCCAGAAGAACAGGATTTACTCCCTTCATGGATTGAGAATTGCAAAAAAATTCTTCATCCTACAGCCAAAGTGAAAGATATTTTTACCTGTCAAGGGGAAGTAGCAGAGTATGTTGTTGATTCATTATGTAAATCTCCAAATCCAATGCTTCAAATATGGGCAGAACATTGTCATTTGATAAAAGGACAACCAGATGAATCACGGATACAAAAAGCAAAAGATTTTACTCGGAAAACACTGGATTAAATGGCATATCTTTATAATAATAAGAAATTTCAAAAGAATTACCAATAATGAAAAAAAATTGGGTGTTTTGTTTACTATATAACTCAAATTTTCAAAAAGGTATGATCTCATGAACCAACCTTCCAATAAAATTGATTTGGATGATTATTTGGTTTCATCTCCATTAGGTGATTCAAATAACGTTGAATTGATTCAAAAAACACAAGATCTGACAAATAACTTACCAAATGATAAAGAAAAAGCAATTAAAATATTTTATTTTCTTAGAGATAAATTTCTATATAAAACTGATCCGTTTTTTAAATCTGCTTCCGATACTTTGCAAAAGGGATACGGAGATTGTGCATCAAAAAGTCATTTACAAATTGCTATGCTGAGGGCTATTAAAATTCCAGCTAGATTTCATATAATTTATCTTAAATTTGATGTACTAAAACCTTTTTTTCCAAAGTGGATAAACGAAATTTCAGCCTCAAGAGTAGTGCAACATTCATTTTGCGAATGTTTTCTTAATGGAAAATGGATTGCATGCGATAGTACCTTTGATAAAATGCTTTTGGATGGAGCCAGAAGTAAAGGATTGATAAAAGAGCAAAATGCGTATTCACAAATCGAATGGGACGGAGAACATGATTTAGAAGCACTTATTCAATGAAAAATAGACGATAAGGGATTTTTTGCCACTATTGATGAAAACAGGGAGAATATCAAGAAGAAAAATACTCCACCAAAGTTTATTACAAATATCTTCACTTTTTTTATAAACAGAAGTATAAATAAGGTAAGGAAAGAATAAAAAACCAAATCCACAAGGCAAAAACCAATAATTCATGTGAATTTCATCCCAAAAGAGAAGAAAATATATTATAATGTGTTTTTATATTAATTCAGAAATATTTCTTGATTTTAATGAGAAATGGTGGGGCCGCAGCGATTTGAACGCCAGACCTCCTGGTCCCAAACCAGGTATCATACCAAGCTAGACTACGGCCCCTTAGTTTATAAGTTAAAAATATTAAATAGAAAAATGTTGCAAATATTTTAAAATTTCCTAATTTCCCATGGAATAGCTTATGCGAAATTGATAATACATATTCTCTTATTAAATTTAAAAATCACGAATTTTTGGGTAAAAATTTTGCAATGTTCATTAATGAAATCTTTAGCCATATATAATAATTATAACACCATTTTTTTCCAATTTTTCAATTATATTTCGCGTTCTCGAATCTAGAAGTTCTGCTAAATGATTGTCAACTAAAGTAAGGATTTTCAGTGCTGTTAACTTTTCCAGCGATGCTGGCAGTTCTGTTAATTGATTGTCATCCAAATAAAGAGTTTGAAGTGCTTTAAACTGTCCCAGCGATTCTGGTAGTTCCGCTAATTGATTTTTTCCTAAATCAAGGAATTGAAGAACCGTTAGCTGTCCAAACGTGGAGGGTAGTTTTGCTAATTGATTTTCTTCTAATTTAAGAGTTTGAAGTGCCGTTAACTGTCCGAACGTGGTTGGTAGTTCTGTTAATTGATTGCCCCCTAAATCAAGGGTTTGAAGTGATGTTAATTGACTGAGCCATGCTGGCAATTCAGTTAGATTAGAATTTGATAAATTTATTTCTTTGAGTTTTTTTTTTTTTATTATTACTTCTTTTGCGATTTGATCGCCCCTTTCCATTAATTTCAAAAGTATATAAATAGATTTATTTATCATTTTTTTTTTTCTAGTATTTTCCAAATGATGCTTCAATTTGGGATTAACCTCGAGAAAAATGAGCTTAATCTCCTCATTAAGGTTATCAAGATAGCCTTCTTTAAATAAATACCAAATCATAGGAATATATCCGGACTGACAAAGTTTCACTATTTCTTCTTTGAATACTTTTCTCGCAATTTGATCGCCCCATTCCATTAATTTCAAAAGTATATAAACCGATTCATTTATCTTCTTTTTTTCTTTTTTTTTTATAGAATTTTCCAAATGATGCTTCAATTTGGGATTAACCTCAAGAAAAATGAACTTAATTTCTTCATTAAGATTATCAAGATAGCCTTTCTTAATTAAATCACAAATTATAGGAATATTTCCAGACTGACATAGTTTCACCATTTCTTCTTTCTTAAAATCATTCATTGATCTACTTGAATTATTATTACTCTAAATTAATAAATGCTAAGAAAAAATATATTTCAGAACCACGATCATCTGCATCTAGGTGTAAATGACAATTGACTGAGCAATTTTTAACCATTTTTTAGCTTTAGCCTTATTAATTAAACATAGATAACTTGTTCTAAAGATATGCTATTATTTTTGAGCAGGACACCTTCCCTCTACGGTTAAAGGCGGGATTAAGGAGTAGATGCGGACTTATCCGCTAAGTAGGAGATAAAGCAGAGAAATATAATGAAATTATTAATGAAATGGTAAAAAACAAAGAATTAAATAAGCCCGAAATGATTTGCCATTTTGAAGGATTATTACAATTTCAAAAGGATGAAGATTTTTCTTCAGAAAAGTTAATGAAGTTACAATCAAAATTTTTGATTATAACTTCGGAAAATGATAAAGGAACAAGTAAAACTTCGATTAATGACCTAAAAAGAGTGTACCCAAATGCAAAATATTATAATTTCAAAGATGTAGAACATTTCCCTATGCTCCTTCAACCTGAAGAATATTCTATATTAATTAAAAATTTCTTATCAAATTAACGAGTTTTTGCTTTCCCATTTATTGGATTTTTTTTGAAGAATAAAAATTCATAAATATTGAGATAACCCCAATAAGTAATAAACCGATTGAAAAAATTCCCATATATAATGGAGTATCCTGCCTCAGAGTAAATCTGCCGTTTACCGGAGAAATCGATTTTAATATCATCAAAACCTCCATATTAGGTTCAATATCCACTTCATAATAAGTTCCATTAAATACATTCTCATTATTAATAGATATTTGAACTGTATCATTAGCATCCATAATTATATGAAGTCTCGTATCTGCTATGAAAGGAAATTGATCTGTAAAATTGTTATAATTATCTAAATAGAAGCGTTCTCCCCCTCCATACATTGGCACTAAAGAGGGATGCATAAAATAGGAATATCCAATCGAGATTGAACCTATAAAAATCAAACAAATTGATATTCCATAGATAAATTTTGTTGGATATTTTTTGTTTAAGTTCATCTTCTTGATCTTCTAATAAAAAATAGAATATAAATAAGTTGACATTTTTCATATAAATTAATCTGTGTTAAAATCCCTTATTTTCCTTGGAATAACCTATAAGAAATTAATAATACAGGAATTCTTGGGTAAAAAATTTACCCCACAGGAGTAGTATATTATTCTCTGTACATAAACATCACTTTCTTATTTTTTTTTCGTAATATTTTAATATCTGTTTTCCCACTAAGTACACGAAGTGGATATGAGTAAAGAAATAATAATGGATATAAAAGGAAGAATTTTAATCCCATTGGAAATCCGTAAGCAGTTAAATTTGCAACCAGGAGAAAAATTTATCTTCGCTGTTGAAAACGGACGCCTGATTCTTTTAAAATCGAGTTCCTACGATGAATTTCTTCATGAAATTAATGAATTTCAACAAAAATTACGGAAGATATCAAATAATCCGATTTCGACTGAAAAATTGTTTTAAATTTTTCTTGGAGTTAATAAATTTGATTACAATAGACAGCCAAATTTGGATTTATTACTATGATCCAAATGCTTTAGAAAATGGGAATGTGAGCACATGGATGAAATTAAATTTGAAATCAAAGGAAATTATTCTAAGTATGATTATCCCCTTAGAAGTTGCACATAATCTGTATAAAATTCCAAGGATGTCTCCAGATCAGATTGAAAAGTTACTTTTTCGTTGGATAACTCAAAAAAATATTATGATTTTAGACGCTACTCAAGAAGAAATGATAAGCGCACTTCAAATGCTCAAATATTATCGGTCTAAAGGAATTGGAGGGAGAGATTGTTTAATCCTATCCGCTATGAATTTATCAAAGGTGGAAATTTTAGTTACCCATGATAAGAATTTGTTAATGCTAGAGAAATTTAAACGAATTGATCCTGTTTTTAATCCTCCTTTGATCTTGGAAAAAAACCAAGTATTCAATGTAGAAGAATATCAAAAAAAGTTAAACTCCATAAAATAAATTTTTACAATTCAAATTTTCTTAACAAAAATTTCCAGTAGCTATTAATTAAAGAAAACTTTATACATTCCATGACTAATTTGCTAACTGCATTTCTAAAGGCTCGCTGGCGTTTTAAGCATTGGAATCCAAAGAAAATTCACGAATTTCAAGAACAACAAGCCCGAAAAATTATCCAATATGCGGTTGCCAACTCAAAATTTTACCGTTCTTATTATAACAATAAAGATCTTAATGATGTATCCCAACTTCCGTTGATTGATAAACGAATTATGATGCAAGAATTTACAGATTTCAATACCGTTGGACTCACTAAGGAGGAATGTCTGGAATTTTGTCTTAAAACGGAAGAAACCCGAGATTTTTCTAAAAAATACAAAAATTTCATTATAGGAATGTCTACAGGGACATCAGGAAATCGAGGAATTGAAATGGTATCTAAAAAAGAAGCTGGTTTTATACAAACAACATTTATTGCTCGTTTTCCAATCCCATTACGCGGTAGGTTTCACTTAGCATTTATTTTACGCGTTTTTTCACCCGGATTTAATGTTAATATCGGGAAATTTAGGATGAGTTACGTTTCTCCGATGGATACTTTAGAAAATATTAACGATGAACTAAATCAATTGCAACCTACAGCACTATCGGCCCCTCCTTCGATGCTAAAAATACTGGCAGAAGCAAAACAAGACAAAAAACTGCAAATATCCCCAAATTTGGTAGTTTCTTATGCTGAAGTTCTTTCCCCTGATACTGAACAATATTTAGAACAAGTTTTTGGAACCAAAATTCTCGAAGTGTACAAATGTACTGAAGGTATGCTCGCTCAATCATGCAAAGCAGGAAAATTGCACATTAATGAAGACATTGTTATTGTTGAAATTGTGGATGAAAATGATCAACCCGTTCAACCCGGAACTCCGGGTCATGTAATTGTCACAGATTTAGTGAAACGCACAACCCCTATTATCCGTTATAGATTAAATGATATTGTTACCATAGATCCGGATCCGAAACCTTGTTCTTGTGGATCTCAGTTCCGAGTGATTAAACAAATCCAAGGCAGAGCGGATGATATGTTTTTAGGACGACGCTTTGATACAAAGCAATCACAATTTATTTTTGGAGATTATATTCGAAGAGCGATTGTATCTACCTCTGATCATATCCGTGAATACCGCGCAATTCAAGAAAGCCCCGAGAAGATTAATATTAACATAGATTTAATCTCCGAGTTTCAAACACCAGAAGAACAATCGATTTTTAATACTGAGTTACCAAAAAAAATAGTCAAATTGTTCGAAAAGCACAAATGTGAACCTCCCGAGGTTGAAATCATTTTTAAATCCATTACCCATGATTTTAATCTAAAATTACGTAGAATTATTCGTAATTTTAATGAAACCAACTATTTTTAGCAAATTTATTTTTTCTGAAAGACATAAATGAATAAAAATGGTTTTTAATCGATATTTGCAAGATTAAATTATGTCAGGTATGCCTCAACAGGAAGATTTAACCAACCTAAAGAATATAAAAAGATGGTATGGTATTGATATTCTGCGTGGTATCGGTATTTTTGGAGTAATCTTACTGCATGGAATTATTTTAAATTATGCACATTTAGACGAACTTGATTTGGATAATTTACCCCCACTTTTCATGATATTATATCTTGTTGATTTTTGGGGAGGTATTTATGCGCTAAAATCAGGCACAGTTAATGTTTATGCAATCTATCGGCACTCAATCTCCACTAAGGATCAATCAGATAAAGAGAAATATGACGGTTATCAATGGAAATATCTGTTTAAATATGGATTCATACTGCTACTTCTACATTTCCTTTATCATTATGCACTGGGACCTACTTACCATAACTTTGAGACTAAAATTCATAAATACGCATTGATTCCTGGAATCTTAACCCAAGGATGGGGATACAAGGTGCTTCCAGAACGAATGGTATTGGGATCAGCACTCTCTATGATTGCTTTGAATCTCCTTGCATTGGGCTTATTAGCATTTGGACTCTTTAAAAACAATCCTCAACAAAAATTGAAGCGAAATAAACGTATTTTCTTAATAATTGGAACAATTTTTATCATTTTTGCCTTTTTCCAGATTCCTTTAGGTCAAATTCATACAGATTTTATCGAAGCAGAAAAATATTTCCTTGCTTTGATTCTTGGATTATTTATTGGATATCCATATCCTTTTTTCCCATTTTTTGGGTATGGGTGCATTGGAGCATATTTGGCATTAGTATTAGCAGATAATCCAACTAAAAAAATTCTTCGTCGACAACTATGGTTAATGCTTCCATTTTTGATAATTGGTATAATAGCATTCAGGCTACCGAATGAATTTTATGAGAGATACAACCTATTGGATGAAATTTTCATGGCCTATATCATGGTCAACATCAATATTGCCCTCTTTATACTCTTTCTTTTCTTAGCAGTTAGAATTGTGGACTTTTCAAATATGAGATCTAAAAGAATTGAGGGTGAAAAGCCATCTAAATTTCTTCAATTCTTCATTACTTTTGGACAACACTCACTAATTATCTTTTTGTTAGAAACTGTTGTTCGAGAATTAATTGCCTACGTACTAACTTCTCTTTTTCCAGGTTGGAATGACTCAGTCTTGAATTGCTTTATTTTTGGAGGATGTTTGGTTATTATGTGGATAGGAATTGTGATTTTATTTAGTAGAATGAAATGGAGTCTAGACAATAAAAAATGGAAGAAGATTGGAACTTAACCAAGCGCTAGTCATTAAAATTAAATACATTTCTGGATTATTTCACAATATGAAAAAATCAATCACCCTTAAGTCTGGATTGCAATTAGAAATTCGGATCCCTAATGTAGAGGATGCACAACCGGTTCTCAATTTCATAGATATTATCAGTAGCGAATCAGATAACCTAACTTTCGGACCTGGAGAATTCGGGATCTCGTTAGAGAAAGAAAAAAATTATTTTTCGCATCTGAAAGAGAATAAAGATAACATCTTTGTAATCGGTTTAATAGATGGAGAAATAGTTTGTGTTTCAGACATGTCTACAGGGAAACGTAAACGAATGCGCCATGCGGGAGAAATTCACATCTCCGTTCAAAAAAAATATTGGAATCATGGAATAGGACGAACTGTTTTATCAGAATTAATAAAATGGGGAAAAGAGATCAGAAAATTACGAAAAATTGATCTTCAAGTTAAAGAAGGTAATGATCCTGCCATTCACCTCTATATTTCATTAGGATTTCAAGAGGAAGGTAGAATTTCAAGAGGATATCAGATTGATGGTAAATTTTATACCCTTATTTGCATGGGGCTTGAACTATAAATTTTCAGCGAATTAAAGGAATTCGAATCGAAAGAATTTTATTTTACTTTGATTTCTAAACCATACTATGAGTAATGATGAAGAGGAAGAAGAAATCGAAGAAGAAGAGGAATATATCGAAAAGAAATTTAAATGCCGAGATTGTAAAAAAGAGGTTGAATATGGCGAGGGAGACGATATGATCATCTTATGTGACGATTGTTTAGAATTGTACAACGAAGAAAAGATTTGGAAGGATTTTGATAAAGGTAAAATTAAAGATGATGATTTGAAAACTTTTGATTTAATACCATATCTAAATCCAAAAGGTAAGAAGAAAAAAGGCATGTGATTTAATAGACTTCCATATGGATAATATGTACCAAAGTTTTTCTAAGAAAACATTAATCCTTATGAAATAGATTTATTTGTTTAAAATCAAATTATTCCATTAACCATGGCAAAAATATATAGTTCTAAACAACAAAGATTGTTAGGAATTAAAAATAAAATAACACTTGCGTTTATCTTATTCTTAATTATCCCAATTGTCATCATTGTATCAGTTTCATTAGTTAATATGAATGGACTGGGTAATGATGTGGCAAATATAAGTGGCGGGGCGTTGGAAAGTGAACAATATCGTTCTATGGATGAAGTAACCAACACAATGGGTACTTATATCAATGATCAATTCACAAAGAAAGCAAAAGATGTGGATTCATTTGTTCAATATGCAGAAGATTTATTTAATGAAAAAATCAAGGTAAATCCAATACCTTCATATTATCATACCGAAACACCAAGTCATTTTGATTATGAGGCTCCAGCTGAATATGGCGGAAGAACGCTTTCTTTTGATTCCTCTTTTTACTATTTTCCTGATTCAAGTATAATTAATAATGATCCTTATAATCAAAGTGCATCAATGAACCGATCAATTGCAATATCAGCCCATTTCGATGTGTTTTTTAAACAAATGAAAACAACTTCACCAGAATATGGATGGATCTATATGGGATTTGAAGAAAAAGGAATGTTTCGATGTTATCCATTTACGGAATGGGATGTTGACGGTTATGATCCAAGACAACGTGGTTGGTATCAACAAGCTAAAGAAGATAACCAAACCATTTTCACGGAACCTTATATTGATGCAAACGGGTTAGGTTTAATGATCTCCATTGCAAAACCTGTGCATTATTCAAATGGAACATTGATAGGGGTTATTGCAGTTGATTTAACCATACAAGCACTTCAAGACTCTATTTTAAATACAAAAATTTTAGATTCTGGTTATGCGTTTCTAATTAGTGATTCTGGCTCTACTGTATCTCATCCTTCCTTAGATGTAAGTGATCCTAGTAAAGCCGAAAGTGAAATTAATAAACCTATTACTGATTCTGATTTAGAAGGTACCAATTTCGCAAATATTTTATCTCAAATGAGCTATAATTCTTTGGGAAATGGAACTTATTACAAAAGTGGAGAAGAATGGTATATTACTTTTCAAATAATTTCATCTACTAATTATACATTTGCGGTGGTTGTACCTCTTGAAGAGATCGTTGAACCCGCATCTATAATTCGCGATAAAATACTCGCTTTAACCCGACAACAATTGGTAATTTTACTGATTGTGCTCGTTGGTGCAGTTATTGCAATTGGATTTACAAGTAATTATGTAAGCAAACGTATAGTTAATCCAATAACTAATCTTACAAAAATGATGAATTTCATTTCTCAAGGTTCCATCTCTCGAGAGATTCCTATGGAGTCAAAAACCGCAAATGATGAAATTGTTATGCTAACTTCTTCCTTTCAGAATTTAATTACAATGCTTCGATTGGGAAATTCTGATTATTACCGAGGAAATCTTAATTTAGCAGCTAAGAATTATTCAAAGGCTTTAGATATTTTCGAACTTTCAGGGAATAAAAAAGGAATGGCTATTTGTGCAAATAACTTGGGGAATATATATCGAATTCGCGGAGATGTTGCTGATGCAGAAGCATCTTATAAACTTGCTATTCAAATTGCAAATGAACTCAATGATCCAACAGTATTGCCCAAAAGATATAATAATTTAGCTCAATTGTATGCAGATTCAGGGAATACAGAACTCGCTCGCAAGTATTTTGAAGAAGCAATTAATGTTTGTAATTCTCAAAATCTTCAGTCTGATTTACCTTTAATCTTTAGAAATTTCGGATTATTCAAAGCACAAAATAATCAGGTAGAGGATGGTAAGGAATTAATTCGTTCTGCCCTCGCAATTGATTCAAATAATGAAGACGATCATGGAATTGCCTATAATCAATTTTATCTCGGCAAAATTGCCAACATTATAAATGATGCAGAAATGATAGATATCCTCGAAGAAGCTTTAGCAGGCGCCAAGAAAGCTCTTGATGTGCGGCTACAGATGAATATTTACAAAGAAATGGAATTGGTACATCAAAATGCTCATAATCGTCCCCAAGCTCATCGCATGCGTGTCGAATATGAGAAATTGAGAGTAAGTCTAATTCAGAAAAAATTTGTGGTTATGGTGATTGATGTTTCAGGTTCTATGTATGGTAATCGAATCCATGCTGCAGTAAATGGTGCTTTAGAAATCTATAATACTCAAATCAATCCTCAAGATGAATTGGCCATTATTTTATTCCATTCTGCCTCAGAAGTGATTTTACCTCCAATTCAAAAAGGAGGAAATGAAGAAAAAATCCTGAACACCATTCGTCGAATTCGACCTACTCAATATCAAACTGCTTTATTCGATGCTATTGGCGATTCCTTCAATTTGATTAATCAAAGAATATCAGATGAACATAAATGGGTTATCGCTTTGACTGATGGAATGGATAATCGAAGTAGTAATTTTAACTTAAAAGATCGACGATTTCAAGGATTTTTGAAATTTATAAATTCTGATCATCGAATTGGTCTCGGAGAGTATATCGAAGAAAACCTAATCACAATGAATCTTCTTCTTATCGGAATCGGTAAAGATTTAATTCCAATTGAAGCAGACTTGAAAAATCTTTGTGCCAGAAGTGTTCAAGGTCGATATATTCCTGTCCGAGATACCCATAATGCGAAAATTGCCATTCAAAACGCTTTCCAAGAAGTGTCTAATCTATTGGCTCAAATCAATGTGGAGGATTTTATTGAAAATAACTAATGGTGATTCATCATGACAACAACAACAACAACAAATAAAATTAAATACGGAATCAGAACAAAAATTTTACTCATATTTACAGTATTTTCCATTATTGCTTTAATTGGCGTTAGTGGGATAATTTTAGGATTTTTCGGGACTATGAAATTGACTACAACAAATGAAAGTGAAGATGCATTAACCAATCAAATTCAAACGAATATGATTACCAGTGCTCAAGAGAATGCACATACTATTGGTGCAAAGCTTCAATCTTCTATAAATGATGTTCGTGCAATGGCATACTTTGCCACTAACCTTTTCAATAATCCTGATGATTATGGAGAATATCCATCTTTTACGGATATTAAGGAAGAAAACCCCGATTTAGATCTTGGGTTTGAAGATGGATATGGAGCTCAATTGGTAACTTTTGACTATTCAATGTATCATCTGGCGCCTGATGTTTATAGTAGCAATTATACAGATGCTAATGAAACAGTACAGGAAATGGTGAATATGTCCGCCAATTTAGATCACATCTATAGATATACAAAAGCAGCAAACCCTGATTTAGGATGGATATATATGGGCTTCGAATTAGGAATATTTAGGTGTTATCCATGGGTCGAATTTGATACAAATTATGATCCTCGTGCTCGTCCATGGTATGATAAAATAAATTTACAAGAACCAACTGATGTCATTATTACACCACCATATATTGATGCAAATGGTTTAGGATTGATGATTACAATTGCTCAAGGTGTTTTTAATGAAACAACTGATTCTTTAATAGGAATTATTGATGTAGATTTAACTATTGATACGATTAGAGATAATATTTTAGATATAAGTTTTCTTGATGACAAAGGATATGCATTTCTGATTGATAAAAATGGATTAGCAGTAGTTCATCCAGATGTTGATGAACCTGAAGAAGGAGAAGATGTGACTACAAATATAGTAGATGTGGAACCTTTTTCTGATTCAGCAATTGCAGAAATCACATCACTTAATTCGGGAGTTGGTACTTATGAAAAAACCTCTGATATAAATTATTATTTTGCTTATAGTGCTATTAATGGAACAAATTTCATTTTAATAAACGTGGTGTCTGAAGAGGATGCGTTAGCATCTGTAGAGATCTTACAAATAGAGGTCTCGAAAGCAATCAAAAATGTTCAAGTGACATTAATTATAATAATTCTAATTGCAGGAGCAGTTTCAGTTTTCTTAGGAACAACAATTGCAGGACAAATTACTAAACCAGTTAAGAGCTTAACCCGATCAATTCAAAAACTCACAAGTCAAGATTCTGTCACATCAATGTTGCGATCAGGTGAAGAAATCATTATTGATGAAGAACTTGAGGCTCAAGATGATGAAATTGGGGATTTGACTCGCGCCTTTAAAGGAATGTTATCTGCTATCAAAGAAGATTCTCAGAAAAAATAGTTCTTCTTTTTTTTTTTTACTTGAAAATCAAAAATAGGAATATGAGATATTAATTATGAGCTGGAAAAAATTTAGTAAATCGTTGGATCTAAAGAAGAAAAGATCAATTTTTGGTCAATCCTCCTATTATTTTTGTTCTCTTGGACATTTTACTCAAAATTCAACTCCAGAAATATTACTGTTGAGTTATGATGAAAAGTTGTCCATATTCAATTCACAAGGAAATTCCCTATCAAAATTTCCTTTCTCTTCCGATGTTTCAGCACTGGTTCTTAAGGATCTCTACGATAATGGAGAAAATGTGTTTATCTCTTTCTCTTATTCTGGAGAAATTCGGGTCTTTTCAAAAGAGGGTGAAGAAATTTGGAAAAAAACCCTTCCTTCTGGAATTATTACTGGAATGGTAGGAAATTTGGATTATGATCCCGGTCTAGAAATTGTAGTTCTTTTAGAAGATCGTCGAATTTTTGTTCTAAATAACCAAGGCCAAATTATGGCTAAGTATCAACACCCTACAGATATTTTATTTGTTGATGTGGGAAAAATCAATTCATCCCAAAAAAAAGTAATTGTCTTTGTCGATCAAAATAATTCTGTTAATGTATTAGATATAGAAGAATCTGTACAAAAACTCCCTACTGATATAAAATTGATTAGTGGGTTTACTACAATCTCGATATATGATCAAACATTGTTAGCTGTGGGTGATGATTTAAATAAAATTCATCTTCTGGATAAAAAAGGAAACACTTTTGAAACCTATCAATGTCGAGCCCCAATTCAAACAATTACAGCAGGACCCCTATTTTCTCCCGATACTGATGCTTTAGTTATTCTACTTGAAAATAATTATGTAGAAATTGTTAATATCGAAGTTAAAAATCCAAAGGCCTATATTGAGTCCGAAACGAAGCAAGTTAGTGCTTCAACACCTTTTCCCAAAGAAAGAAAGAGTGCAAAGTTAGATTTTAATTCTGAACTCTATCAAAAAACTCCCTCCATCGAGGCTCGACGAAAAAGAGAGCCTGGATTCACTGTAGGAAAAACGAATTTTAGTAATCATTCACAAGATTCCCTTAATTTCCGTTGTCCAGAGTGTGGAGATTATCTTGCAAAGACATTAATTCAACAAATTTTAACCAATAAAGATGCATATTGTGAAGAATGTGGTAAGGAATTAAAGAGGAAAGATTTTAAGATTTAAAGAAGTACTTTTATATTTTTATTAATTTTCTTCAAAAAATAATTAGAAAAGAAAAAAAGAGTATTCTAAAACAGTTTAGTTGTCTTGTTATGTTTTTTTTAGAAATCGACTTGTATTTCTTAGTAGTAAATATCCACCACACAATATAAGCACAATATCAACATAAGCCTGTAATCGAAATATACCAAAAAATCCAAAATATAATGTTAAAGCTCCCAACGTTATCTCTAATGCATTTAATCTCGGTTTTTTTGTAAAACAAAGGAAACCGCTTATCGTGACTAACGTTGGACAGTTAACTCCGCCCAATGGAGAATAAAGAATAGCATTCAACCATATAGGATCTTCTACCCAATGCAAATACCAAAAACCGAATAAAATACCCACTATACCAAAGAAAAAATCAAGAATTTTAAGATTTTCAAAAGTAAAATTCAATTTTTTTTGTCTAAATGCTAAGATTAGCAAACTCGAGACTAAACCAAATAAGATTATATTAGGAATAATTACAAATATCGCTGAAATTACTGTTGCAGAAAGAGATAGAAATACTACAAAACTAAAAAAGATTAAATTTCTAAATTTGGGCAGTAAAATCCCTGTTATTAATGTCAAAATCATGATAATATGAATTACAATGAAATAAATTTGTAGATTAGAGGTAACCTCTACTAGCATCTCTGTAATTTGTTGAGGAGTTCTTAGAAAAGTAAAAATTATTACTAATACCACTAAAAAAGCTGAGAAGAAACCACCTATCTTCTCATATTTCTTAAATCTCTTCTTAAATTTCTTATTTTGTGTCGAAATATCATCATTCATTGTTTCCATTTTTACTCACCATGAATATACTTATAGAATTTGAGAAACTTATGAATTTAAGATTTATAAGTATATATGCAATTAATTATATATTAATAATTTCATACTTATAAATTTTTTTTTATTACAATAAACCAGAATATCGAAATTTAACTCTTAAAATTCAGTTAAATTCACAATTTAACATCATCACATTCATCACGGAATGGACATTTTTCACATTGTCCACCTTGCGCACATCTTTTAAAAGCAAGTTCGTATAACTGATCTAGCATAATTTTTTGTTTTTTAAATTCAACCAAATTTAGATAATAAAAAATCCGTGGGCGTTCATTTTTTGCGTATAAAATATTGATATTTTTTAGAACTTTGATATGTTGAGAAGCAGCAGGCTGAGAAATATCCAATTTTTTAGCGAGATCCACAACGCAGAGCTTTTCTTCCATATTTGACGCTAATAATCTTATTAACCGCAATCGAGTAGGATCTGCGAAAGCTTTGAAAATATTGGCCATTTTTGTGATTTGTTTAAGATGCGACATATATGTTTATATAAGCATTCACTTATATATTTTCTTCTAAGATAATCGCTTTCAAAAAATAATGAATTCACAAATTCATTACATTTCTTAATATTCTTTTACAATTGCTCGTTAGTAGTAGATTTTTCTTTCTAAATTGAGCAAAAGCGGATTTATTTAGTATATATCAAAAACTTTTAGCATAATTATTTTTCGATACACATCATAAAAATCAGATTTTATCAAATTTAGACATTTTTTCATTGTTTAAATTGACATGTGGGAAATATGTGTTTTGTATACACACTTTTTACGCAATCTTTAAATATCAACGTATCTATTATATAATTATAACTTAAAAATTGCTATAGTGGATAAATATGAAGAACAATCAAAAATACTTTACAGAAAAGAATATATTTTGCATTATTGCAGAAATAATGAACAAAACAAGCTATTATTCAATCATAGATTAAATTTTTTTATTTTTTTTATTCTTATGATGTGTATAATTTACTAAAAAATATTAATAGGTTTTCAACATGCAAGATCAATTCAAAATAACAAAAAACTCGAAGACACTCAGACATTACTACATCTTTTTGATGGGACAGCTGCTTTCTTTGATGGGGTCTTCAGTTGTTCAATTTGCAGGAACATGGTGGATCACTCTGCAAACTAAAGATCCAATGTTTATGAGTATCACGCTATTGCTTATGTTTGCACCTCAACTTCTATTTGGGGCATTAGCTGGTGTAATCGCTGATAAATACAATCGAAAAATGGTTATAATCATAACAGATGCATATCAAGCAGTCATAACATTACTATTAATTATCT
>JAUWMK010000157.1 GCA_030613185.1 Promethearchaeum sp. | reverse complement strand
TATATTTTAGTGATATCTTAACAATGCTAAGAAATATTGTGGGGATGTCACTATGTTATAGTTAAAAGTTAATGATTTCAAGCCACAAATCATTTTTCACTAAGGGATAGTGAACTTTTCTGTATATATCTCATCAATAAAAGCCACACACAACCAACTACTACACCAATACCATCAGATTATCCAGATAATCTGCTTCTCCATCAAAATCCCATAAAATCATGGCAAATGGAGGATATTTATATCCGAAATGAAGCCTATCCTTAAATCAGTAGTCAATTATCAACATATAAGCCAAAAGTGAAAAAATAACCGAGTTATTCTCGGTTAGTGGTCATCTGAACCTATGTTCAGATAATCGTCCATATTCTAAGTCGCTAAAATCAGGGAGAGATAAACAAGAATTCTCATTAATACAGAATGTGCATACAATTATTTCAGACAATAATGTCTTTTCAATTATATCATAGGAGTTAAAATGGTTTATATTATAGCAGTTTTAGAGAGCCTAAATTTAGTTTTAGAGAGCCTAAATTTAGTTTTAGAGAGCTTAAATTTAGTTTTAGAGAGCTTAAATTTAGTTTTAGAGAGCTTAAATTTAGTTTTAGAGGGTTTCCTATAGCGACATATCTCATATTTATCAAATCTCTGAAATTATGAATGTGAACTCCAAATTGAGCGATATATTAATATACTAATATTACGTTTAGTGATTTATGAATAAAAAATATGAAAAAATAGCGGTTTTGATAGATGAACCGATTCAAACTTGGCTTGATAAACAAGGGCGAAAATTCAAGATCTCACCATTCGTGAGAAAATTGATAAAAGACCATATTAAACAGACTCAAAGCGAATAGATATCGTTTTTTTTATTGTGAAAAGAAAATTCTTGATTGCTACCCACAATCAAGCAAAAGCCATCCATCATGCCAAAATTAAAGGAGACTATCTAAATTATGGTAAAACATCTTAATAAAATTAAGTATAATAAAAAAAAGCAATTTTCCAACCTTTCTATCAAAGAGAAGCAAAAATTATTTGAGAAAGAGAATCCAAAAAAGCATGCAATTTTTCATGGAAATGAAACTAAAGGATATAGGACTTGGCTTAGTAATAAAGTGAAAGCAGAAAAAATTCATTCTAAAATAATAAATGACACAATAAATAGATGTTCAATTGAAATCCTGAAACCAAAATCGGCTATTTCAGATAAAATAGATTTTAGTGCAAACGCATGGGTTCAAGGTCCGAGGGCAGGAGAATATTTTATGTGGATGATTGATGGTATTTATAATATTAAACATGGTAATTCTCGATTTCCGATTTATCAATGGGATAATTTCGAGATCTCAGAGGTTTTACATAATAAGAAGACGAATGAAAAACGATATAATCTTAAATTTAACGGATTAATCTATAAGAATTATGATAGTAAGAGAATTAGGGCGTTATTAGATAGTGATGCTTATGTAAATGGAAGTAAGGGTCCTTTTAGTAGACTTCTCACGATATATTTAGTTAAATATCAAGTCCCGCAGAAACAGTCTGCAAATTATTGTGGTTTTGGAGAAGATGGGTGGCGATTGCCCCCACAGTATACCTTTCCAAATATTAGTGATGGTATAGGGCAAGATATATTGTTAGGTATTGAAGCTATGATGAATCTCTCCACCAATAAAGACGATGCTATTGCATATTTCCGTGATATTTATACTGCGACATCAATTCAATATAAGGATATCATTTTTGCATTCTTTTTCGCAGAAATATTTGCTTTCTCTCTAAAGAATCATATAGGGCTCCAACCTATACTTGCAATTGGAAGTAGTAATGGTGGTGGGAAAGGAAAAACTAAGATATCCACTTTTTTGACCACAAAAATTTGGAACAATTTAGGTGATAAAGAAGTTTTGAGCATAGACAATGTAAGTTCTGTGAGTAGATTCTACGACTACATTTCAGCCACAACTTTTCCAGTTGTTATCGATGATTGCTCGGAATTAGGAGAAGATATGCGAAAATATCTAAAGGCACATGCCACTTCAAAAACCACTGTAGATCGGAAAAATGTGAACCAAGAATTACAAGCGAAGAAAGTGTTAAAATCCTCTATCAATATCACCTTTAATGATTTTCCAGATTGGTTTCATGGAGTTGCATTTTTAGAAAGAACCCTATACTTGAATTTCAATAAGCAACAGAATTTTCGTCCCAAAGAGGCAGATATTTGGAGAAAATTATTCAAGGAAATTCCAACGGGGTATCTTGGTAGGTATATCATTGAAGTAACTAAAGATTGGACGGGGCTAAAGGTTCAAAATCTGTTTGATGAACAACCAAGAAATTCGAATTGTACCGATAGAGAGAACTCAATTTATAGGTTTGTTCATTTTGGAGCTCGGATAATAGATATTTTATTTAACCTCAGGTTAAATTTGCAAGAACTACGGGAATTGATATCCAATACATCTAAAAATGTTAATCAAGAAATATTTGATGATTTCCTAAACCAATTACAATCCAACTCAGAAATTAAAAAGAACCATACAAAAAATGGGGATTATTTTGCGTATACTAAGAAGAATTTAAATAAACTAAAAAGTAGGTATAAGTTTACTGAGAGGGAAAAAAGTATTTCTTCTCTTGAAAAACTCTCATTGATTGTTGGAAAGCATATTAAATGTGATTTGACAAAACAAAGGCTGTCTTGGGTGAATCATTCTTCATCAGTTAGGATGATTCGTATATATATTTCAGATTATAATGATTATAATGAAAGAAATAAAATTTAGAATTATGGAACATTCTTCTATTTTAAGGAACAATATCTTATTTGAGGAACAATTTTTCTTGATTTACTTATCATACACTGAAGTATTTCTTAGGAAATATGATTTGTTCCATTGTTCCTTTGTTCCTCAGTTTTTTATTAATTTTATGAATTACACTTATATGAAGAGTTATTGTTACTCATTTTCTATAATAATGTATAAATTATTACGGAACAATGGAACAGTGGAACTGACACCTGTAGGGCGTTATTTTTGACAAATTGTTCCGAAAGTTCCGAAACTCATAAGAAGAAATATATACTTTCATTCAAAATTATCAAATACAGAAAAATGATACGAGAGTGATTAATTATGTATATCAATTTTGGATTGCTTAATGAGAAGAAATTTTTTCTCCGTATAAACGGATTGACAAGGAAATCAATCAGCACTGATGTGGGAAACAATAAAGTATCTGCATCACGAATAAGAGATTTCATCATGAATGATGATAGCGTGATCAACGATGTAATTCCTTCTATCAAAAAGAGAAACACATTGGGTGCTAAAGATATAAAGATTAAATTGATTGACCTTCTTGGACAACCTATAATGATTCTATTTGAATTTATTAATGAAACCGAATTGATTCAAATAATTTCAAATATAATAAGTAAAGATCCGTCGCAAAATAGTGATAATTTATTAACCAACTTCAAGGAATGGTGTGAAGATACAATAAATGGCAAGCAATTCAGTCATTTTCATGAAGAATTTTTGTTTAAAGCATCATTGATGGTATCATTATTAGATCGCATTATAAAAATAGATGAAATAATTACACAACAAATTAATGACATCATTGAAACATCAAAAATCGAGCATAAAAGAAATCCACAATGTCCGATTATCGAAATACCAGAATCAGGAGTTATGTTTGAAGCAATTTCGGTTCAAGAATTATTAATGTATATTCCAACAATTCTAAATACAATAAGCATTCTTCAAGATCGGTTTTTTCAACTTATCGGCAAAGCTTTAGGAAAAAACAATATTCCAAACAAAATAGGTGATATTAGCAATCAAATTGCACAGTCTTTCGGATCGAACATTCTAAATTTGCTGAGAAACTATAGGAAAGACAATGTAAAAGAGATTAGAAAATATAGAAATTTGGATCAGCACGAATTTTCCCTTATCAATAACTATATCGTTGATAAAGATACTCTATTTCACATATATTTACCCGATGATCCCTTTGTAAAATCGGTTCAAAAAATTACTTTCAGTCAAAAGATTGACGCTATATCATTAATTGAAGTTAGTATTGAAAAGTTCCATAATTTTGTTGATAACGTATTAAAAGAGATAGGATGTGCAGAAATATCACATAAGCATGGATCTACCACAAGTTCTTTTTCACCACCTCCTACAAATGGATGTATTGCAATGATACAAGAAAGAGATAAAGTGTTATGTATGTATTTGAAAGACGGAGTACTTACAGTTAATGAACTGCCCTTTAAAATGAGTAATATAACTATTACACCGAAATAAAGAAAATAAATCAAGGCTTAACTTCAACATTGCCATTCCAAAAATTGGTAAACATTGGTAGGTAGAAAACTGGACACATCACTATATATATTTTTACTATTGCGATGTGCCCAAAAATCTACTTTGACTAAGAAGAGAATTGAACTGTGTTCAAATTTTAATGTTTTTTTTGAATATCAATCGTTTTTATTTGGTCTTCCAGTTTTTGAAGGAATATTATATTATTTTCATTTTGAACCAAAGGATAGGGAATAAATCGTAAATATATCTTTTTAGTGATTTGAAAATCACAAAAAATACCTCCATCACAATAGGGATCTCCTGGTTCTTGAAGAAATTGGCCTTGTTCTTTCGGTGTATCACCAATATGAAATTTAAGAATTTTAGTTAAATAGTTATTCCAATTTGTCTTAATAACGTTTTGTAGGTGAGAACTATTCGCAATCTTAACATCAACATCTTGTTCTACTGTTGTTCCTTGTCCCCAACAAGCACTTTCGAAATAAAAAGGATGACACTCTGGAGGAATAATAATTGCTATGAAATAAAGCGTGTTTTTATTCCTTTCGATAGGTTTACGTTTTTGTTGTAAACGATCCTCTAATTTTATTCGAATCCAATAATCTTCATCTGCATCAGCAACAGAATATGCTAACCCATAAAAACCAGCAAATTGAATATTTAACCATTTAACTTGTCTTTTTCTAACTTCCATTCCAATAAGACCATCATAATATATTGATTCTTCAAAAAATTTTGTATATTGTTCTTCTGATACGGTATCCTGAGTTGCTTTAATATGTTGAATATCTTTTTCGTTTTCTATCGCTCTTAAAAAGGCAACAATCGCGTTTCTAATGCTTATATTTAATTGTGATTCCCAAGTATGACGGTGTGCTTTTTCTCTTTTGAAAATTAAATTATGATTAATTTTAATATTAAATTCATAACTATTTGGAAGATATTTCTTGATTTCTTCAAGTTTTTCTGTTAATATTCTTGTAATTACTACCCTTGTTTCATTTGCACGTAAATCTACTACTTCGAAGTATAATTTTAGACCGTCAACACAAATTTCGATGTCAGGACCCTTACCAGTAATTAAAGACTTGGACATAATTCGAGCGCCAAAAATTTCATTAAGATATGAAGCAAGTAAGAGTTCTGCTATGATATTACCGAATTGGTCAACATTGCTTCCTGCTTCATGTAATTTAGCTGAAAAATTATCATAACCACTCACAGCTGTAAAAATTCCTTCTAAATATTTTGTATAGTGTTTTCTTGCAGGTTGAGGTGATTTAGCGTCAATGTCATTAATATGAGATTGAATATTTGGATGTAGTTGATCGATATAGGGCATTAATTGTCACTTCCTATTATAATAAAATGTAAATTAATTAAAAAGTTGGGTATAAATAAAAATTATGGAATTTTATCGTAAGGAGAATCGGGTATTTATCCAACCTGATGATAA
Organism: Promethearchaeum sp.; assembly: GCA_030613185.1. Taxonomy (GTDB): domain Archaea; phylum Asgardarchaeota; class Lokiarchaeia; order Sigyniarchaeales; family Promethearchaeaceae; genus Promethearchaeum. The sequence goes on along the minus strand of JAUWMK010000157.1, from coordinate 4,396 downwards.
TATAAATAATAATCACCATCGAAGGCTTGCCTACATGATTAACACAATGCCTCCTCCAATGGTCCGCGGTTGTGGTCATGGTCATTATTGATGATGATCATAGAATTTAATATCTGCCTAGATATAGTCTAATATAATAGAGAAAAAAAAATCTGAGAAACTCTTAGAGTATATCTAGGCTTCAACAATTATGAAATTGGAATCTTTAATAAATTAATGCGTAGTCTTTAACAGATCACAATTATTATTATAAATTAAGAGGTTTCTACTTCTATGTACTTTATTCTTTACTTATATATTATTAAAATTTAGTTTCGTGAATATAATGGATATTAACGAGTCATTGGAAAAGTTCTCAGAAAATTTATTTTTTATCAAATCGGAAGAAGAGGATTTTAAGAAATTTACTATTACTTCAAAAAATAAAAAAGAATTATTTAGCTTTACATTTGAACATAATGAAATAGAAGATTTTCTTTTATTCGATAATTTTCATGTGCGATGTCATCCAACTCCAATTGAATTATTTGAAATTAATTCCACTCTATTTGGGGTTGGAGGTTCTCTAAATGTCAAAAAAACTGAAATTAGAAATTACCCTTTTAAATTTGAATTAGAACAAGAATGGATAGAAAATCACTTAACAAAATTAGTGAATACTCCTGAGTTTATTATAATGGAGTATAAAAGACCAAAGATTTGTCACTACATCCAACAAGCCTATCTCAGAGGGTTTATGTCTAATATAGAACAATTGAAGGGTTTTAATCCTGATAAAATAAGAAAAAAAGCGAGAATATTTTGCTTTGATAAAATCCATGAAGAAATTTTGGTAAAAGGTAATTCTCAGATTGAAAAGGATTTTGGAGTCCGGATCCGAGCTATCGGATATGATGATTATTTTTATTCAATGGCTTTTGAATTTTTCATCAATAAATATTCTGAACAATATTTTGCTCAAGTACGTGATAAAATTATATTTCAAGAATCTACAGAAGGTTTAACACAATATGAAAGAATTTTCATAATGGAATATATGATTTTACAATGGAATAGAACCCCAAAAGCAAGGAAGATATTCGAAGATCAAAATCGAAAGTTCACGAAAGCAATGATAAAAGGTTTAAAAAATATTCCACCTGAGGATTATTATATTCAATTTCCAAAAGGATACACACGCAGTCAGCAAGAACAAATAACTATGGATTTCATTCGCCCTTCAAGTAAATCTTATATTATCCCTTATCTGTTGAAATATAAAATGGGTGTGGTTAAAGCTCCACAAAACAAATTTTTTTTGACTTCAGATAATCCAGTTGTTTTGACAAATCCCTACTATAAATCAATATATCGAGAATTTGGCAAAGAAAAGTATGAAGAACTTCATTCCAGTAAATTTTTAAGCAATTCTGATAAAGAAGGGGCAATTCTTATTCAAAGTAATGATATGGGACTAGCTCCTGCAGCCAAAGGAATTCATTTTTACTTTCCTATATCATCTAAATTATGTATTTTTTTAATTGACGGAAATCCTTATCCAAGAATTAAACCTTTTCGCTTAAATCATGTTAATAATTTAATCATTGAAGAAGCGGACATATATATTTTTTCCACAGTTTTAGATTTCAATAAAGTCTCAAGATATATACAAAATAACCCTAGTTGCAAGCAAATTAAATTTTCGAAAGTATGGACAAAATAGGTTAATTAGGGTGGAGATAAATGAAAAAGTGGGCGTTCCCTTTATGTACTCAGAAAACTTGAATTTTCAAGCAAGTACTCTCTCTCTGCCACAACTATCTCCTTTATTGGATCTATAAAAATCGATTATAGATTTTATTCTTATTTCGAGGTATAATCCGTACCCATCGGTTGAAAAAATGCCATTTGGTTAAGCAAACTCTTTTCCCATGATTGTTTTCCATCCAAATTTGAAATTTTTCTGCCTTGTTAATAACTTCTTGACCATCTTTTGTTTTTTCAATAGAACTTGATAACAAAATTCCAATATTTTGTTTACTTATCACAATCTTCTTTTTATTTGTTAAAATAAATGGTAGATCACAACTTTTCCTTTTACCGTTAATAAAAACTGTTTTACTAATATATGGGTCTGAAGATTCAAATAGCATTCTATCTTTATGGAATATACTGTCTTTCAAATTTTTCCACCAAAGAGGTTTTTCATTCAGAAGGTAGACATATTTGAATCGTACAATAATTTTATGAATTACAAAATCCATTTTATGCTTATTACTAAGAGTGATTTCAAATTTACTATTAATCCCACTGACATTTTCCCCTTCAGGAAAAGATGTTATATTTGCATAACGAAAATATTCAATCTCAAAGTTTGATGTAATTTTTGCCTTATTCTCGGTACCAAATTGCTTATAGTTTAACCAAAGAGCAAGGACTGAAAGAAAAATTGCAATCGATGATATAATCAGGGAATAATTTGTTTGCATTATCATATGATCGACATATTTGTAAACCTATTATTCCTTATTGTTAGGTGGTAAACATATTCAACCAAACTGATCTTCCGTTATCGTTAAATAAATCCGACAATAATCATCCATATCCCATCCCTCCTCATTATATGTCAAAACCACTATACTGAAAGATAACTATAAAAATATCAAATAAAAGAGACAAAAAATTGACAAGAAATTTATAGATTCTACTAAAAACGACACTTTATGTTTATATAGGTAAAAATTTTTTAAATTCACCAGATAATCAGTAAATATGACCAAAAAGAAATCAATAAAAACTGTAAAAATTCCTAAGCGAGCACTTAACTTATTTCGAAATTTGATTTACAACTTTCCTTTTAAAGATATGAATGAGAGTGTTAAAAGAAGCAAAAACAATAGAGCATTTAATGTCTTTTGGAGAGATTTTATTGCAAAAGGAATAGGAAAAAAAGGTTTTAATCATTTATTCAAAATTATTCCTATTTCTGGAGATATTTTGACTGGTCCAACATATACAAATGAACAAATGTCTAAAGATTTGACATATTCCCTTTTTAGGGCATTAGAACAGATTGAGACTACACCTATAAACGGAATCATGGAAAAAAATGAGTATTTCCAGTTTATCGAATTAGTTTTAGAAATTTTGACTCGCCCTCTGAAATTTATTGAACATATTGGAGGTTGGGATAAAGCATTAATATCTAATCAAAATGACCTCCTGCATATATTTGGAATGGGTTTAGAAGAAGATAGTTATGTTGACTTAGATTTTTATTGTGGTCAGGTTAATGAAATCTTAAAGATTTACTATGGAACTAGAATCTTGGAACTATTTCCCGATGGTTCGTTAGAATATGTTGAATATACTGAGGAAATTCAACAACAATATGCAGTAATAAAATCCTTAGTAGGAAAAAAAATGGACAATGTTCTTACTTCCATCAAAAAGGTTAGAGAAAACTTATATAACAACGAGTACAATGAAGCGATGTACTATGAGGGTTTTGCATAATTAACATATTTTACGTTTTTTCAATTTTATTCCTATATATTAAAGAAAAATGGAAAATAATAGAATTTTAGAACTTTTAAATCCCGTCCTTGTTTTTCTCAAGCTTTAAATTATCTCAGATTTAAATGCTCAGAATCAAAATTATTCCAAAAATTGAATTTTTTTCTCTAATTTTTTATACCATTATATGATTATTTGAAAATATCTCATTCAAAATTAATAAAATCATTAAATACTTATATTACCTTAATTTAAATATTGAAAGTCGGAGCAAAAGTCTAATGATCAGTATAATCTTACCAAATAGCAGTAAAATCTACCAAAAACAGCTTGATGATTATTTCAATTCCAGGATAAAATATAAGTTTAAGTTCAATAATTACCCAAAGGCTGGAATTATGCAAGAGATTCGGAAATACTTCAAAGCGAAACATTATTATCAAAATAAAGCAAGGAACAATAATCTTTCAAAAATATCTTTTAATTATACTCTCTTAAAATACATTACAAGGTTTATTTCTGCCGATATGACTATTACTGCTGTTGGGAATCGTGCTTTATCCAAAAAGCACCCCAAAAACCAAGATCACATGAAGCTTAAACAGTCATATAAGCAAAAAAATCTGCTCGATCTTATCTTTAGTAATCAAACCCACTTGGAAACGGTCAACTCGAAATATATTGACCGATTTAAGCCTGTACCATCCGTACTTATGGAAGATTTTTGTCTGACACCTCAATTAGAAAACGACTGGATCTATTTCCAAGAAGTACCCAATTTTAAAGGCCAATTCCGACATATGCTCTTACTTAATTCCTTTGCCTATTGGAATGATGTAGAAGCGGAAATACGAAAGAAGGGGTTTCATCCCAAAGGGTTTTCGGTTCAAGAACTGGTGAA
>JAUWMK010000360.1 GCA_030613185.1 Promethearchaeum sp. | reverse complement strand
TTCTTCAGAATCAGGAAGAATTTGATTTAATTCGCTGATGTATTTTTCTAATTCTGAAATTTTTGATAAAATTCTTTCACTATCCATTCTTAACAGTCTCTAAGAAATAATCATAATGTGGTTTAAACAAATTAAAATCTTTAATAGTTTTCATAAAGATTTCAAAGAGTTCATCATAATCTTTATTCAAAATTATAACACCATCTTTTTGAACTCGATTTTTTAGGTAAAGTAGTAATTTTTGGTAAACAGAAAAATCCATCATGCTTGAAAATATTACCCCGTAATCTATTAGAATTCTGGGTTTACTATATTTGGATGCAAAACTAAACAAATGTCGATATCTCTATAATCTTCTCCCTTAATATAACTACCAAATACAATAACTGCTAATATATTTGGATCTTCTTTTGTTTTTTTTAGCAATTTTTTATAATTCGGGAAATTCAGCTTAGAGAATTGGACCATATAAATATGTTATAACAAAACCTCCATTTAAGAACCATTAAAAATATGAAAAATTTAAAAAATATTTTCTCCTTAAATTATGCAGATCTTTCAACCCTCACGCACGTAATGGGTCATAAAGTCAACAAGGTAAAAAGTTTCATGGAAAAAAATTCAAACTAAAAGCATTTATAAATATGAATTTTCATGGGTGTGATATAAAAGGTTATAAAATATGCATAGAATCAAATTTAATACAATTATATTTCTGAAATTGGGAATGGGGCTCCTTTTAATCAGTATTTTATTTTATAGTTATATACCTTTTGGGGTTGGTGAGAATGAGAAATATTTAATAGACGTTTCCGATGAGATTATTCGAATTAATGGAAATTCCGAATTAGATACATTCTGTTCCATTGGAAATGGTACTCAGGAAAATCCATTTATTATTGAGAATTTAACTATTGATGCATCTGATGCCACAGGAATCCTAATAACACAAACAGATATGTTTCTTACAATTCGGAATTGTTCCATTACGAATGGGGGAGATTTGCATACCGGAATCATACTCTCTTCTTCAAAGAATGTCAAAATTATCAATAATACCTTAACACACAATTCTATAGGAATCCGATTAGATTCAGGTTCTTGTGATAATATGATCTTGGAAAATAATTGCTCTAATAATAACTTATATGGCATTGTTATTACTAGCATGTCAAACCATAACAATATTTCAAGTAATGATTGTTCTTATGGAGGTATAGGAATTTATATTGTAAACGAGTCAGATAATATGATTATATCAAATAATAATTGCACTTACAATAGTAATACCGGAATCATTATTCTGTTTGACGGCTGGGGTTGTCAAATATTGAGTAATAATTGTTCCTACAATAATGGTAATGGATTATCTAATTTAGATTGCTGTTCTTCAAATAAATTTTTGGAGAATGATTTTTCTCATAACAAAGGTCATGGAATTAATGTATGGAATTCTAATAATTGCCAAATTTCTGATAACAATTGTTCATATAACGAAGGATATGGTATACGCTCAAAAGATTCAAGTAGTTTGATAAGCCGAAATTATTGTTCATTTAATAACGATTCGGAAATTTATTTAAATGATCAGATGGAATTGGTTGTACAAAATTTTGATCATTCAGACTCATCTTCAGAGTATAATTATAATAATGAAATTGTCTCGTATTGGCTCAATGACACTACTCATTTCCATATCGATTCAAACGGATTGATTTCCAATATAACCAATCTATTAGTAGGGACTTATGGGTTAGAAATCCATGTCACTGATTCCAGAGGAAATGAGATTGTAGGAGAAATTTTCATATTTTTTGATGGAATTAATGACCCCTTTAAGAAACCAAAAATTTCCGGATTTAGTGTGGAAATAATTATTTCTTGCTTGGGAATATCTTATCTGATCATGATCATGAAGAAGAGGAGATTTATAGGTAAAAATAATCCCACTGTCTCAGATATATAAGTGTTTTTTAAAAATATTGATGTCAGTATAATCGGTATTATTATTAGAAATTTTTAATATACAATAACTAATGGATAGAAATTACAAATCAATAAGCGATATTATTAAATCACGAACTTCTATTCGAACATTTAACTCCAACCTATTAAAAGAAGAAGATAAGAAAAAAATATTAGAAATTTTGAAGGATATTAATCTCACCAGTCCTTTTAATGAAAAAGAACAAAATTGCAGGTTGAAATTGTAGAATTAGAAAATAGAAGTCCTAATGAGAAAAAAAAACTTGGGACTTATGGATTTATCAAAGGAGCTTCCCAATTTGTCATTGGTATAACTCGAAAATCAAAATATGTTAAGGAAGAATTTGGTTATATATTTGAAAAACTAATTCTTGATTTTTCCAAACACGGATTTGGGACGTGCTGGTTGGGGGGGACATTCAATCGCGCAAATTATGCAAAAACAGTTAACATTGAAGATAATGAGCACATTCTCTGCTTATCCCCAATAGGTATTCCAGCAGATTCTCGAAGATTGGCAGATAAATTAATCAGGAGAGCGATCAAAGCAAAAAATAGGAAAAAATGGGATGCCCTTTTTTTTGAAGATAGTTTTTCTAACCCATTAACTGAAATATATGCAGGGAAATATGCAATTCCCCTAGAGATGGTTAGATTGGCACCATCTGCAGGAAATAAGCAACCATGGCGTATTTTAAAAGAAAAAGATAAAAATATCTTTCATTTTTATTGGATAATTGGAAAAAATATGAATTATAATAAGCTCCATAAAGTTGACATGGGAATTGCAGTATGTCACTTTGATCTCACTGTCAAGGAATTGGGTTTAAAGGGAAATTGGAAAATTAAGCATGATATTCCATTAAAAATCGAAGAATACAAATATGTTATAACATGGGAAGGATAAATCTCTAAATGAGTTATAACTCTTCTAAATTTTCATTTTAACCATACTTAACTAGAATTTTAATTGGAGGAAACGTTAATTTGCATTATTTAATCCCAACTACTAAATGAACTTATTAATTACGAATATTTACTTTGACAAATATGTCTGGACAATTTAAAGCAAAAATATTGAAATAATTCCAAATGTGTTCTCAAATATTATTCCAATCTAAAATTTGATCATTGTTTAAGTAAATAGAAAGGAAAAATCAGAGCAAAAGGCGTTTAATATTTAGGTATGATCTCACATTAATTTTATGAACAAAATTTTTTTTGTTGATAATATGGGAGATTTAATAAAATGAAAATAAAAAAAACATTCTCCATTTCTATCTTAATGGTTCTAACAATTTCCATGGCTTTTAGTGGTATTAATCTGACAAATAATACAATGGAAATTTCAGATGAGCCAATTTCAGCAGTAAGCCCATCTAACGCAATTCTTGAATTAAATGATGTGCTTTATTATAATATTGCGGAAGAAGGATATGATGAAATGGAAGATAGATATTATGATGATAGTTTTGTAGTAAAATTGGTTGTTAATGAAACCGATCCGAACTATATCAAATATATGCCTTATTTCTATGAAAATGATGGAAACGATTGGACTTGGGTAGAAGATACCCCCGATGGTGATGATCCCCATTTGTATGATGATTATACATATGGTGTTTATAATCACTCATGGTCAATAAATACAACAATAACAGATATTAGTGTTGTTAATGCAACTGAAGATATTCAGGGAAAATTTGCTACTGATATAGGTTGTTCATATTCACTAGTGACAGCATACTTCTCTAACGGAGCAGATACATACCACAATGTTACTTTATCTGGTTTTAATAATAGTGATCTATTACAACCTGTTTCTATTCAATGGATAGCAAATAAAACAACAGGAATAGTTGTATACTACGAAGAAAAAGGATTTGACACCAATAACATTACAGCAGAATTATGTGGATATGAGATTGCTGATTCACTAGCAGTTGGATTATTAGTGGCCCCAGCTTCTTTCGGATTTGCAGTAGGTGATTGGATCGACTATTTCGTTCCAGAAATGGAAAAACATGAAGAACCTCCAGCAAGTTCAAATGATGGTAATTATCATGATTGGCTAGAACGCGGTAATGACGATTGGACTTCAGCTTTCCATCTAAACGATGAATTTGAAGTCCCAGGTCACTGGTGGGATCTTTCACTTTATGAAAACTTAGATTATTACAGTTTCTACGCATATAATGGAGATTCAATAGTAATTGATGCATGGACTGATATTGGTTCTGATATCGTTTTAGAATATATAGATAATGGTGATGGACATGTAATAATTGATGATAGCGAAAATGGAGATACAGATGGTCAGGTTCATCTAGATTGGACAGCTGATCAAGATGGTGAATATATCATTGGTTTTACCAGCGAAACTGGTCCACATGGCGAATGGTATGATTTCCAAATATCTATAAATGGAGTTTATGGTCCTGATTACCATCCGGGTGATTATCATGAAGATGACCATGGTCCGGAGAGCATATTTATCCACCAAACTATAGAATTTCTTTATACAAATCCTTTTGGAGAAGATGTATTAGTAGTAAAATCTGAAGGTCATAAAGATGCCGATATGATGGACGATCAATTATTTGTTGATTATAGAGAACAAGGGAGGATCGATCCTTTAGAGATAAACAAAATTGAAGGCCCATATTTCCATGAAAATTTAGATATGACTAGTACAGCATTTCAAACTTCAATGGAAGCTATGATCTTTGAAGAAGATGGAGTTGTAAGTCCGACA
>JAUWMK010000227.1 GCA_030613185.1 Promethearchaeum sp. | reverse complement strand
AATGTAAGGAATCTGATACTTATCAATAATTTTTTGCGCGCCCTTTACGATGCCTTCTGTGAATTTGTAAATTCCAACATGTTTATAAAGTGGAACTTTTAATTCTTCCGCTAATCCAGCAATTACGGCATGTTTTGGAGTGCAGGATCCCTTTAATTCTTTAAATAGAATCCAACGATCATCCGTATCACTATTATATCCATATTCTAAGTTATGAACGTAATTACAAGCTTCTTGAAAAGTTTTAATACCCATACTAAGAAATTTTTTACATATTTCCCCAGATGGAGTAATATCCAATTGAGGTAATAATTCATAGGAATCCATGCTTGGGATAGATTTTTTTAATTATTAAAACATTCCCTTCTAATTTTAAAACTAAAGATTAGCTTATCTTTTTCAAATATTTAAAAATCGGAATAATAGTTCAGATGTGAAGTAGAAATCCAATTTCAAATCTTTAATTAATTTAAAAATCAAGTAATATTGATGCGCGAAATTAATCATGGGATAGAAACGATTTTTTTGGAAAAATTGCTATACAACCCCCTTAATCAAAAATTGTGGGATAAATTAATTAAATCATCATTTTTTAGTTCAGGAGTAAAAGTTTTTTCAAAAATATTTGGTAGATTGAATCATTTTAATTGGCATGATTATGATTTTTATGCAATTCCTCTTTCTCATTTGGACGCAGCTTGGTTGTGGACGGTTAAGGATTCGGTTTTTCGCGCTTATAAAACCTTTAATATGGCACTAGAACACATTGAAAAATATCCATTTTTTGCAATATCACTCACATCTCCACAATATTTTGAATGGATGGAAAAATATAACAAGATATTGCCATCACCAGATCCAAATCGAACTTTTTGGGATGTAATTTGCTATCAAGTGGATCAATGTAAGATAGATTTATGTGGAGGTTCATGGATAGAACCTGATTTAAATGTTCCTTGTGGAGAAGCGCTAATCCGGCAAAGATTATACGGACAATTATATTATTTGCGCAAATTTGGAAAAATTGCTAAAGTCGCAACTCTTTTAGATGTATTTGGATACCCCAATACAATTCCACAAATTTTTGTAAAATCAGGTGCAGAAGCATTCTGGACGACAAAAATAACTTGGAATGATTACACAATGTGGCCTTTTGCGAATTTTTATTGGCAGGGATTGGACGGTACACGACTCTTCACACATCAATTTAGATTCAATATCGAGGCGTTTATGGATATTGGAAGGTATAAAGTAATGGCAAGGCGCCCCAAGAGGAAAAATTTAAAATTTAATTCTAAAACTTTGCAAGATTGTGAAGAAATGGCTCCAATTAGTATTGCTGGAAGTAAATTGGCCACTAAAAATTATCAAGGCTTGCATGAATTAGATGATTTATTGGAGGAAAAATATGTACGATCTCTCGGTCTTTTCTACGGACAAGGTGATGGAGGTAAAGGTCCGCTCAATTTCGAAATAGATTTAATGAAAATTTTAAGTAAATTTTACAATATCAAGCATAAAACCACTACAGATTATTTCAATCTATTAAAAAAAGAAGTGGGAGAAAATTTGGTTATTTGGAATGATGAGATGTATTTAGAATACCATCGTGGAACTCTCACTACTCAATCGCGCGTTAAACAAGGCAATAGAGAAGCCGAGAATTTATTAATTCACACTGAAATGCTTTGGACTCTCCAATTGATGAATAATGGAGGAATATTTGATAGCGAAACATTTAAACTATTTAAAAAATGTTGGAAATATTTATTACTCAATCAATTTCATGATATTTTACCAGGATCTTCTATCCCAGAAGTATACATTCGTACTTGGAGAGAACATAAGTTTATTATTCACGCAATGAAGCATTATATTTCAAAATTTTTAGAATCATACATGAAATCTGGGAAAAATATGATATATAATCCACTTCCTGTTTCAAATTCGGTTAATATTCAGGTCAATTCTTCATATATTCGATTAAATAACATCCCACCTTTTAGTTTGCAGGAAATTAATCTCATAGAATTGAAAGAAATCAATATAAATAACCCTGTGCAAATAAAGGAATCAAATATGATCATATTATGTTCAAATCAATATTTTAGTGCAATTTTCGGAAGAAATGATGGGAATCTCAAAGAATTATTGTGGAAAAACGATGTTGAATCTCATTTTCTTCCTTTATTGTACTCGTTTGATTCCCCCATTTCTAACTCGAATCAACTAGATATGGTTGTTTTTAATGCCTTAAATAAAAATATGGGCGCACGAGTAAAAATTTACCGTGAAAATTTTAAAGGTAATGCATATCCCGCATGGAATATAAGTAAAAATTACACACAACATCCTATCAAATATAATTGTGAAAAGGTTGAAATCTTAATAAATTCCAAAACTTGCGCTCAAATTCAGTCCACTTATTCTTTCTTAAATAGTTCTTTCATAGTAACCTATACGATGTTCTATAATTCTCCTATGGTAGATATTCATACACACATTGATTTGAAAGATAAAGAAATATTGATGAAACATTTCTTCCCGATTAATAATAAATCCAACGAAGTTAATTGTGAATCTCAGTTTGGAACAGTAATTAGAACTCGTGTACCCACCACAAAGATGGAAACTGCTAAATGGGAGTTTTCTATGCATAAATGGGTTGATGTATCAGATGAAAATCATGGTTTGGCAATTTTAAATATGGATCGATATGGTGCCTCTGCAAATAAAAAAGGTTTGTCCATTACTTTAGTTCGATCTCCGCCTTATCCAAGTGATGCTTTCTATTCTCATGAAAAAATCTTTTTAAAAAATGAACGACCTTCACATACTGATTTAATGGAGCATGATTTTTCATATGCACTTTATCCCCATAAAAATTCATGGAAGGAAGCAAATATTCCTGTTAAGGCATTGGCCTATAATTTACCTTGTTTTTACCAACAAACAAAAGATTCAAAGTATAAATTAGAAAATGAAGATGGAACTAAAATACTCAAATTCCCAAATATTTCAATTAATGAACCCAATGTTATTTTATCAGCTTTTAAACCAGGAGAATGGATGCGATCAAATGAAAAAGATAGAAAAGATGGAAAAGATAGAAAAGATGGAATAGAAGAAAATTTTATAGAAAGTAAAGACAAACAATATCTCTTATTTAAAAATACTGAAGATTGGAGCTGGGATAGAAAACATGTTATACTACGCGTATATGAAGCAGTCGGGAGAAATTCAATTGTAAAAATTAAATTTAATGATTTTCCATCGAGTTTTAATTTAAAATCAATTGAACTGGTAGATTTATTAGAAAGAAAGGTAAAAAACTTAGACACTATTGAAGATAATCAATTTTCTTTTGATATTGCTCCGTTTGAAATATTAACATTTCGTATTTTGTTTGATTTAATGGAATAAATAAAAAAATTCCAATTTTTTTCTTGGTTCTTGAATTATATTTTTATTTTTTCGTTTTTAAAAAAGTACTTCTCTCGGATCTTTTATGAAAAAGTTTTTTTACATAATCTACTATTGTCCACCATAAACTTTTGTAATCAAAATTGCTAAAAAGATTATCTCCCACTCCTGTAGGAATCATTGACATAATATTACCACGCGCATATTCAAGCATCCAAGTACCTTCACGAATAGAAAATGTTTTAATTTTCCTCTTTGGGAGAATCCCCATTTTACCAGGTAAATAAACATTAGTAATAGTAGGATCAATTTCTTCACTTAACCTCATCTCACCAGCTAGTACAGTGTCATAAACTGCAGCTCTATACCTTCCCGAATGGCCATCAGTTGTATTAGAACAACCAAAGAGTAGAAGATATTCATGTAAAGAAGTATGTAGAAGCGCCAACCATCCAGAAGCGCCTGCAGCGGTGCTTACAATCCATTTAAGTTCACCAGAATAGAGAAATGGATATGTTTCTAATAAATTCTTCCGTAAAATCGCGATCAATTGTTTATCAAAAGTTACCTCAGATCTCGTCGCGTGTGTATTTCTATTCTCTAATATTTTATCATTTATTCCTAATTTTTCAAATTCTTTTAGGCTTTTATTACATATTTCTTTTAATACAAATGGATCCATTAGTTTTTTAATTTAAATCATCTCAATTTAGTATTTTTTTTATATTGAGATCTATATATAGACTACATATTTTAATTTTGTTAATTTTGTTAAAATTAGATAAACTAATCAGAATTGAGAAAATATATGTAGATCAAAATTTTTCATAAATAGAAAAATCATATTTAATTGCATGATATAATATTTTTCATGAAAGACATTTACGTTCGTTATAAATACAAATTTTATTTTTTATCATTCAATACTTATCTTTGATGATTGAAAAATCCCAAGAACAATCTCCAGTAGAAATTAAAGAAAAAAAAAAATTTCTATATTATTTAGCAGCAATTGGAGCATTCTTATTTTGGGGGACCTCATTTGCGTTTGGAAAGATTGTATCACCTTATCCATTATCTCCTTTGAGTATTACTGCTTTTAGAACATTAATTGGAACAATAACTTTGTTTTTAATCATATTTTTTTCTGGAAAATTAAAAGAGTGGTTGTTGGATTTTAAAAAGAACCTATGGAAATATCTAATAATGGGTATTTGTGTGTATTCTTTAGCATTTTTAATGGAATATTGGGCATTATCTCATACAAAAGCTTCCAATCAAGCAATATTGTCAAATACAATGGTAATTTGGGTTGTAATAATTAATTTTTTAGTCTTTCATCACAAACCAAAAAAAATTTTCTTAATTGGAATGTTTTTGGCTATAATTGGTGCAGTTTTAATTATGATATCAAACGATCTTAGCTTTACTGGAGAATTTATTTTAGGGGATATCGGAACACTCATCGCTTATTTAATATGGGGCATTTATAGCGCGTTTATGGCAAAAATCAATGCTAACTCAAACTCTCTTTTTTCTACTCTTTCAACTTTTCTTTGGGCTTCAATATTATTAGTTCCTCTTTCGGTAATTAATGGCACCTACCTGGAAATTTGTGAACTTTCAGTTATTCAATGGGGAGCAGCATTGTATTTGGGTATTTTTTGTGGAGGAATTGCTTTTTGGTTGTATAATTTAGGTTTATCCAATAAAAATATTAGCTCGGAGTATATAGCTTTTTTTTCCCTGTTAAATCCAATAATTGGTGTTTTCTCAGGAATGATCCTATTAAAGGAAGAAATCACACCACGCGCAATAATTGGTATTCTATTCATTATAAGCTCAATTTTCATTACAAATAAGACAGTAGGTAATGCGGATGAAAATGAACTAAAAGAAAATATAAGCTTTTAAACATTTAATAAATATTTGAGGAGTAAAGCATATGGAAATCTCAGAGAAAGCAAAAAAATTACTAATTGTTGTCGGTATGGCCGGATGCGGTAAGAGCGTAGTTGTAGATTATTTCAAACAAAAAAATTGGCAGGTAATTTATTTCGGCGGAGTTACACTAAATGAAGTAAAAAAGAGAAATCTTCCTGTTAACCAAAGTAATGAAAAAATGGTAAGAGAAGAACTTAGAAAGATACATGGAATGGAAGCATATGCAAAACTGGAATTTCCTAATATTAAAAAAGCTCTCTCCCAAGGTCCTACAATTATAGATGGCCTATATTCTTGGTCTGAATATAAATTCCTAAAAAAACACATCAACATCCCGATTATCCTCTTGGCTATTTATACTCCAAAGAAATTACGATATGAACGTTTAGCTAAAAGAAAATTTAGAGGACTAAATTATAAACAAGCAGAACTTAGAGATTTTGCAGAAATTGAAAATCTTGAAAAAGGCGGACCGATTGCAATAGCAGATCAAACCATTGTAAACGATGGCTCAATTGAAAAATTAAATTCAGAGCTCGATAAGTTTTTAATCGATTTTAATTCGGATACAGATTAAAATTTCACAAAATAGAGTGTTTAACCTTCTAACTCAAGTTCTGTTATGATCGATTCTTCATAGCTTTTCTCGATAACTTCCCGAGACGATAATTTCTGCTGAATTTTGGCAAAATCATCATAAATCGGCACAATCTCAAGTTTCCCATCAATATCCAAAATAACTAATTCAGAACCTTCATGAAGATCGTATTTTTTACGCAATGGTGCTGGAATAGTGATCATACCTTTTCGGTCTACAATAATTGTTATGTTTACCATCAGAATTACAAGGTGAACACTCTTATTAAATGTCTAATTTTTTATCAAAAAAGATTCTTTTCGGGTGATGGAATAAAACTAAAGAATTTTATTCAGAAAAATTAAATATTTGATTGAGTTTGAAAATGAAAAAAATTGCATTAATTTATGGAACTCGACATGAAGGCACAACTGGGATTGCTGAGAAAATTGCGGAAATTCTAATCCAAAATGGTTTTAAAGTTGTGCTTCAAAATATCACTAATAAATTTGATTCAAAAAATTTCTTTAAAAATGATTTTACAGGTTTTATTCTTGGATCAGGGATCCAGATGGGAAAATGGACTCCAGGTATGAAGAAATTCATTGTTAAAAATCGTGGTCATTTTACTAAGGACGGTGTGAAGTTAGGGATGTTTGTAAGTTGTGGCACAGCACACTCATCTGATGGATCTTTAAAAGCATGTACTGAATATGTTGATTTTTTTGCCAAAGACTTAGGAGTAACACCGGATATTACTGCTGCTTTTGGAGGGATTTATGATTTTTCAAAAAATTCAAACTTAAACTTTGCAATTAAATTCGTTCTAAAATCAGTTGTGAAAAAGGAAACCCCTGGGCAATTTGATTTGAATAATGTCAATGATTTCCGTAATTGGGATGACGTAGTTACTTTTGCTAATAATTTCTCGGCATTATTTTGACAAACAAAATTCAAGGAGTTCAAGGCATAATGATTTCATTTTCAAACAGAAAATTATTAAAATTCATTATTGTGTTCACTATTATTCCAATTATTATATTAACGACTGGAATTTTAGGGTCTCGCATAAATATGTATGGAGAAACTGGAATATCGGTTAGCCATTTCCAAGTAAAGAGTGAATATGATGGAATAAATTTGGAATAAATTTGGAATTAAATTATTTAATCCCCCCCGAACAATCAAAAATTGGTGTCATAGTTGCACATGGATATGCCAGTGACAGATGGGGAGTGCATAATTTAGCTTTATCAATTGCGAAATTGGGAGCTCATGTAGTAGCTATGGATTATCGTGGGCATGGTATATCAGAAGGACAATTAAGTGATGATTGGGATGTTCGAGCACAACAAGCTGCAGATGATATGCTAGCTGCTTGGAAGTTTTTACATGAACATGGTTGTGAAAATATATTTATAGTTGGACATTCTATGGGAGGGTTTTGTGCCACTCGTTTTTTAATGACTTACCCAGATTTAATTAATGGTTCTGTAATTATCGGAGCGACCATGCCATATATCGGAGAAGATTTAAATGAAACTAATCCGAAAAATACTCTTTTCATCGTGGGTAATAAAGACGAACTTTTCAACCCTGAAGAATTACTCTCCACAATTCAAACGACAAGTGGAAATGCGTC
>JAUWMK010000108.1 GCA_030613185.1 Promethearchaeum sp. | reverse complement strand
ATATAATTACAATTAATAGCGTTGAACCCCATTATTTTGCAGGATTTACTGGAGGAATAAAATCACTAATTCCAGGACTGGCTTCCAGAAAAACAAGGTATCATACCAACTTGGGAAAGTTTACTAATTGCTGCAATAGTTTCAATTTTTGAAATAATACCATTACTTTTTATCCCGAAAAGTGCTGGAAATATTAAAACTTCAAAAGAAGATAATAATCCATAATTATTTTTATTTAAGAATTTTCAACTAAAATTTTTGCGATTATTCCAATATCCTGGTTTACGGCTTTGATGAGCAATTGCTAAAATGAGAATTTCTCCTACATCATCAATATAATATATTGTAAAAGGAAATCTTTGTAAAATATATTTATGTATATTCTCCTCAATTATTGCCCATCTTGTCGGAGATTTTTGAATCAACTTAATTGATTTCTCTACTTCAACAATGAAATCTATACCAAGATTATCTAATTGGTCATTATAGTATTTCTTAGCAGCATTCATCTCATTTTCTGCTTTAAAATTAAAAATAACAGGTTTCATCGTTATTTTGCTCTTGCATCACGAAAAACTTGCGCTGCAATTTTTCCAGGTTTTTTGCCTTTTTTATAATTTTCATATCTTTGTTTAACTTCTGCAACCCATAATTTCTCATTATTTATTTCATCCTCTTCTTGATCCAGACTCCGTATAATGTGTCGAACTAGAATCGCACGTTTTTGTCTGGGAAGTTGCAGGATTTCTTTTTCAATATTTTCCATTTTTGAAGCCACTTGCATTCATAATTATAATAGTGCTCAAATAATTAAACTTTCATAAGATCGTTTTTAAGAAAATTGGAAATTCTTGAGGAATAGGAAGAGTCTACTAGTATAAGTAACTAATTGAGCTCATATATAAATTAATAAGGACTTTAAGTCCTTACTTTAGAATAGAGGTTATAGAGAAATTGATGGCAGAGAAAGAGTTATCACTTCAAACGTTTTACAAGCGATTAGAATTAACAAATTCTCCTGGAATTAAGATAATCAAACCAAAATTTGGAAAACATATTCCAGATAATGAACTTAAATCAATATTGCAAAAAATTAAACCAATTCGAGAGAATTCGCTTATCATAGTAAATGATCACGATCGCTCAACACCGACAGCAAAAATAGTAAATCTTCTTCGAAGTGCAGGAATATTAATAAAACCTTCAAATTTTATAATTGCAACAGGAACACATAAATTTCCAAACAATATTGACCTTGTACGATTCACCGGAGCAAAGATCGATGATCAAGTATTAATTCATGATTGTGATGACGAAGAAGAGCTTATATATTTAGGAGAAACTAAAAATGGAACAGAAATCGTAGTAAATAGTGTTTTAATGGAATATGATGACATTATTACAATTAATAGCGTTGAACCCCATTATTTTGCAGGATTTACTGGAGGAATAAAATCACTAATTCCAGGACTGGCTTCCAGAAAAACAATTGAGAAAAATCATAGTTTGGCAATCAAACCAGAATCATGCATATTAAAAACAGATAGTAATCCTCTGCATGAAGATCTGTGGGAAGGAGGTAAACTACTGAAATCTTTGCAAAAAATCAAATCTATTCAAATTGTTAACCATAATGAACAAATCTTTTATATGAGTGTTGGAACCTTGCAAAAAGCCTTTAATCAATGCAAAAATCAATCATTTAAAATTTATGGGACACCTTTGAACAAAAAATTCGATCATATTATCTCTTTCGTAGCCAACCCATTAAATAAAACACTCTATCAAGCTCAAAAAGCCATGGAAAACACTAAAAATATACTTAAGGATAATGGAACTTTTACCTTGATTGCAAGATGCGATCGTGGTATTGGAAATCCCTTATTTTTCCAGAGAATGAAAAACTTACAAACACCTGAGAATATTGTTTCTTCATTAACGTTTGAGAAATATAAATTTGGAGATCATAAAGCCTATTATTGGGCAGAACTTGCAAAGCGCGCTCGGTTGTTTTATATTGGAGATATTTCAAGCAGTGAGGCATCAGATGCTTTTATGGAAAAAATCAGCTTTAACCAATTGTTTACTAAAATTGAAAAATGGATAAAAAAAAACCAGGCAATTCTCATTGATGAAATGGGTGGAATGTCTGTGGCTTATCTAGAGAAATAAAATAAAAAAAATTGAATAGAATTACCATCCTTGCGAATCGACAGCATCAGCATTATACTTAGTTGTCCATTTGATATCGTAATTAGATTCATCCATTTTCAATTCTTCAATCATTTGTTGCATTTGAAGCTGAGTTGCTTCAGAGATTGGAACACCATTTTTTATTCTTTCCAATTCGACTACATACTCCTTTTCTCCTGCAATATAAATATGGTCTGCCCCAGGTTGCTTCTTTGAATTAGTAATTTCTCTAAAAATATCTCCAGTAGTTTTCTTAAAAGTCTCCAACTCAACAAAGGCTTCAATGTCAATTGCAATGAAGAAATGCCCCAATCTGTAAGGGTCAAATACTTGTTTATCACCTTCCATATGGAATCCAAGACAATGTTGCAAGAAATTTGCAGAACTAAGGGCAGCAGACATAATCTCCACAAAAGTAGCATAATTATATCCTTTATAGCCTCCTAATTCTTCACCACTACCACCTAATGGAGCAAGTGCAGCTTTTTTTGCTAGCATATCCTTTAAAATTTGATTTGAATCGGTAGGATTTTCCCCGGACGCATTAATAACCCATCCTTTAACTACTGGTTTATTAAGACGAGCATACCATTCAATTTTTCCTCGTTGTGTAATAGAAGTCGCATGATCTACGAACCAATCGAAATCCCAATCGGTCGGTAAAGCAATTGTAAGTGGGTTTGTTCCAAGCATAGGTTCAACGCCCCAAGTCGGAGCAATCGATGGTCGAGCATTTGTACCAGTTATCCCAATGCACCCTTGGGTAGATGCCATTAATGAAAAATAGCCAGCAATTCCATAATGGTTTGATTCGCCCACTGTTACCATCCCAATACCGCATTTTTTTGCTTTATCAATCGCCAAGTTCATACCTATGTGCCCTGCTACTTGCCCCATCCCGTTATCTGCAGAAAGGCGCGCAATCCCTTTATTTTCTCTTTCAATAGTGATCTTTGTGGTTGTTTTTTGCTGTTTTCTTCTGATTCTAGCATAATACATAAAAAGTCTACCAACACCATGGCTGTCAATCCCTCTTTTATCTGCCTCAAATAGGACATCAGCACAAATTTTGGCGTCATCTTCAGGAACACCCATCTTACTGAATGCATCTTTTTCAAATTCCCATAGTGTTTTAAACGAAACATTAACATATTTCTCATCCTGCATCTTTAATCTTCTCTATTTTATTCTTAGTTTTATTAAAAAACCAACTAAATTAATAGATGGATCTTTTTACTTAAAGAAATTCTCATTATAAAAATGAAAAATCATGAAAAATTAATAAATTTGAAATAAAAAAATTATAGGAATTATAAGGAATTATGGGAAAATTTTTTTCTAATTCCCCCTTCTCCCTTTTGTTTTATTGCTGCTGCCATCTGTACTGCTTCTTCAATAGTATTTCCACAAGGGATATGATTTAGCTCTAAAGCCTCTCTTATTAAACTAAATTTTGGTGTCCAAGGAACATACCCGATTATCGGTTTCTTGTATTTATTACCCAAATTAACGATATCCCTACCCAACGACATACTTAACTGCGGAACTTGCGGCACAAGTAGAATTAGCACCATTTCTATGTTTTTCTGGTTCAACAGATATTCCAAAATATTCACAATATCTTCATTTCCACCTGAACCTGTAATGTCAATAGGGTTATTAAGACCAGCAATTTTTGAAGCTGATGGATTAAGTAGGAATCCAACATCGTCTTTTTGTTTTTCTGTTAATTTTGTGAGTGATAAATTATATTTTTCAAGTAAATCTGAACATAAAACCCCATGACCGCCAGATACACTTAATATTGCAATTTTATCACCATGAATCGACATTGTTGAATAATTTCTATAAGGATTAGCAAGCATCGAATAAACTTTCAAAGTGTTTTTCAATTCAATTTCTGTTTCAGGGTTGATAACTGAATATTGTTTGAATGCACCAGCCATGATTAAATTATTAGCAGCTAATGATCCTGTATGACTACCTGCTGCAGTTTTTCCAGCGGATGTCCTCCCCCCACTATAAACTACAATATCCTTTTTACTTTTTCTAGCATTGATGCAGAATTTTCTTCCATCCCCTACATGAAATCCTTCTAAATACAGCGCAATAACATCTGTTTTTGGATCTTTTTCAAAATAATTGATCAAGTGAGTTTCATTTATCATCGCTTTATTCCCAACAGAAACAGCCGTGCTAATCCCAATTTCGCGCTCAGCGCAGTTAATAAAAAATTGATCGACCAGCACTCCACCTGATTGGGAGATAACAGCTACATTACCTGATTTAGGTTTAGTCATCCTTTCAGAAGGAAGAAATAGAGTATCTAATATTGGAGGAGAATAAACCCCTACACAATTAGGCCCAATGAAAGGCATATCGTAATCCATACAAACTTTAACAATTTCATCCTGTTTTTTTTTTCCTTCTTTCCCCGTCTCACCAAAACATCCACCAACAATAATTGCACCTCTAATTCCAAATTCAGCTGCTTCCTTAATAACAGATAACGAAATCCTTGAACTAACAGCGAGAACTGCTAAATCCGGTATTTCTGGTAAAGCATTAATTTTATTATAAATCTTATGTCCTTCAATTTCTTTATATTTAGGAGCAACACCATAGGTTTTTACTTCCATTTCCATGAGATTTTTCGTAAACATCGCATTTCCAGGATGATAGGGGTTTTTTTGCGATAATCCAATCACAACTGCAGATTTTGGTCTAAAAATGGGAGTCAAATCGAATTCTGTATCGATTTCATCGATTTTACTTTCGGGCATATATTATTAAATTGTGCATTTTATTAATTTTTTTACCAGATAATAAAATCATTGAAAATTTTCTAAGTTTTTTTTCAAGAATAGACTAATAAATAATCTTAAAAAATGGATTAGTTAAAGGTGTTTAATAAAATGAATGGAAGTAAAAACTTAAATTTAAAAGTCCCAGAAAGTCTTTTTTATGAATTTCATAGACTAAAGGGAGCATTAAAAGCTGAAACTAATCAAGATTGTCTGAAAAAACTTCTTATCATCGCCGATATTCGTTTGAAAGGGTTAACTAAACAGGAAAAAGATAAATTTTTATTGAAAATCTCAGTAGAAAACCACAATGTTGAAGATTTTTAATACAACAAAAATTAATATTTGTATTATATGAAAGCAAAAAAAAGTACGGGTGCAAAGATAATTCGCAAAAATATTTTAAATCCGAGAAATCTAATTCCGCCTGAAATTGTTGATGCATTTGAAATAAAAGATACAGGTTATAACATTCTTCTCAAAGGCAAAGCAGGTGCAGGTAAAACAACATTTGCTCTTACATTATTGGATGTATTTGAAGATTTTGAGCCAATATATCTTTCAACCCGAGTGGCTCCTTTAAGTTTATATTCTCAATTTCCTTGGCTTAAAAAGAAAAGACTAAAGCCTGAAAACATTATAGATGCAACACGAACATATATTCCTCCAGCAAATAGACCAGATCCCGATGGAAGTCTTATGAAAGCCCATCTAATGAGGACTATACGTTTTTCGTCTATTCCAGAATTTTTGAAAATCGTTTATGAAAAAATTGCACAGTTTGAAAAACCCATAATTGTAATAGATTCATGGGATGCAATAATGGGACAAGATGGTGAGAATAAGGAAAATATTGAAACCTTATTTTCTGAATTCGTTCGTCAAACAAATGCAAAATTGATATTAATTGAGGAATCTGATGAAATTGGATTTTTGGATTATATTGTTGATGGAATCTTTACAATTCGAGACGATTCAGTAGATGGAAGAACTATTCGTACAATTGAAGTTAATAAAATTCGTGCAATTGAGAGAAAGCAAAAAGAGTATGTTTTTACTCTCTTTAATAATAAATTTCAATATTGTAAACCATTCCAAGATGTTAAACCTATAGATATTCTTCCGTGGAAAACAACACCTGATTCAAATGATCTGTTTTCAACAGGAAATAAGTCTTTAGATCAGCTTTATCATGGTGGTTTTAAACAAGGAACATTCAATCTCTTAGAAATCGAATCAAACGTACCAATCACATCATATTCTTCGATAGTAATTGCAATGATATGTAATTATATCCAACAAAACCGAGGAATAATAGTTCATACAACAGACGGTATTAATTCTGAATTGATTGATAAAAAAAGGTTATTTTTACATCTTAAAACCGATTCTATAAGCAAAAACATGCGAATTTTGATGGAAAAAATGTCGGATAGAAATGAAATAAGACCCTATATAACACAAATTGAGGAAGAGAATTTTAACGAGATCTTTTTTGATACTTATGCAAAATTATCGAGTATTACCAAATTCCAACCAGTTTTCGCGGCAATCTCATATAATACATTAACATTTATGGTAGATTTTAATAAAGCAATAAGTCAATTTGATCAACATATCACAAAAATTAGGAATAGCAACGTTATAGAGTTAGGCATAATAAATTCAACGCGTTCAAATATTAATGCATCATCTCCATTAAGTACACTTACTAATGATCTATCTTATGTGGCAGATACTCATTTAAAGATTTTTGAACAAAACGGAGCAATTTTCATATATGGTATAAAACCACGAACACAGTTATATTACATGGAAAACGATTTTTCTCTGGGCTATCCACAGATAAAATTAATCCCGATTGTATAGAATTTGAAAAAAAGCATTAAAAACGGTCATAAATTAATGGAAACTTGGAAAAAAAAAATTTGTTTAATTGGTTCTGATGGAGTTGGAAAAACTTCCATAATTCTTAGATATACTCAGGGAACCTTCTCCAATAGTTATTTAATAACGTTGGGGTGCGATTTTTATGAAATCCAGAAAACTATTGCCAAAAATAAAAAAAAAATAGATTTAAACCTTGTTGTTTGGGATATTGCATCCCAGAAAAATTTTGAGAAAATACGGAGTCACTACCTTCAACATGCAAATCTAGTAATAATAGTTGCTGATGTAAATCGATTAGAACCTAAAGAATTTATTGATCCATGGATATATGATGTGAAAACTAATTGTTCATCTAATTGCCATTACATTATTGTAATAAACAAGTCTGATCTTGTAAATGAAGAAAATTTAAAAAAATCGGTGAAAATTTTGAAAGATAAATATAAAAACACTAAAATTTTTTATAGTTCGGCAAAATCGGGAAAAAATATTAGTTCTATCTTTGATTATGTCGGAAATTTTTTAGTTAATGAAATTGATGATTAATTTTATAAAAAATCTGTATGATTTCCTCTTTTTTCCTACCCAAATCCTTTTTCGTTAGTAAAAATTTCTATTTTAGGGGAAATTTAATTGTCTAAAAATTCTAATCCAGAACAAAAATCAGGCTCAAATTCAAAGAAAAACAAAGTTTCTCTGCGCATTGAGAATGTAGTCGCATCTATTAACTTAGGTTGTGAACTTCCCTTGGAAAAAATTCTGGATAAATATAAGGATATTGAAAAAAAAAAAATTTTCCTGGGCTAGTTGCAAAAATTTTTTCACCTAAAGCCACAGTACTTATTTTTGCGAGTGGGAAGTTGGTGTGTACAGGTGTGAGATTGCCCAGAAACATTCCTGTTGTGGTTAAAAAGATTATTAGCAAAATTGAGAAAGCAGATATTGATATTAAGAATGAACCAATAGTGAAAATTGAAAATATCGTTGTTCGTGGCGACTTTCATCAATCTATAAATTTAGATATTACTTCACTCCTTTTGACTTCGGCAATCTACGAGCCTGAGGTATTCCCTGGCTTGATCTATAAAATAACAGACCCGAAAATTTGTTTTTTGATATTTAGCTCCGGAAAAATAATAGTCACAGGGTCAAATGATGAAGAAATAATAAAAAAATCAGTAAAAAAACTTGCAATTACTCTTAAGAAAAACGGAGTTCTAGGAGACAAAAAAAATGAAGAAGAAGATAATCTGGATTTATTGGATATATAAAGCGGTTGTATCACTCTGCTTCATTTTTAATCTTTTTACTTAAATTTGAAATTTCTTTTTTTAATGCTGCAATAATTTCTGTGTTTATTTCCTCATCTTTAATTCGTACATTTTTTACTTCCTCTAAATCTGACTCTAATTTCTTTCGTAATAATTCATTTTCTTCTAAAGATTTTGATAAAGATGAAATTTCATCAAGTAAATCAGAAACTTGGTCTTCTATTCCATCAATGGCGATATTTTTTTCTTGTTCCATCTTCTGAATTTCTATTTCTAAGTTTTTCTTAATATTTTTCTCTTCTTTTAACTTATCATTTAATTCTTTTAATTGGTTATCTTTTTCTGATAATTTTGTGGTTAATTCATCAGTAATTTGAGTAATTTGATTGACAAGAAGCTCATTTTTATCTCTTATCTCCTCCAAATCAACATTTTCTCGTTCCAAAAGATTAATTTTTTCCTCTAATTCATCAATTTCAGCGGTATTAGTTTGCTTTGTAATGATGGTTTGATCTTCAATCTTAATTGATGAGGAATCGAAAGGCGGTAAAGGATTTTCTATGGGTTGTGGTTTAGGTTTAGATTTGGGCATAGAGATAGGTTTTTCTCTATTCTTTGAAATAGTTGGTAATGGTTGTCCGAATAAACCTCTTCTAACTAGTTTTTTTTCACTTTCAATATTCTTCTCTTTTTTTTGGCTGGGATTAAAATCTATCACAGTTTCGTGATCAAGTTCCTCCTCAATATCTTCCTGAAATTTCTTTTTATTGACAACATCTCGAAATTTCTTAACAGAATCTTTCTTTTCTTTCGTTTCTTGTTCATCTTGGTTCCGTGAGAAGGAAAATGCAGTATCACCGCTGCGTATATCCGGAAGATCTGTATCCAAAATAGAAATTGGATTAATTCCATTTTCAATTTGTTCATAAAGGAAATTTAATTGCCTTTCATATGATAAAATCAAACCATCTTCAACTAAATTAACTATATTGAAATAAAACACAAATTGACCTTTCTCAGTAATCGTATCATAAATTAGAATCTCAGGAAAAAGAGAGGTTATAAACGAATATTTCACATTAGTATCTTCAAAAATGTTTAGCCTTAAACTTGCACAAATACGTTTTATTTTGTTAAGAATTTCTTCTTTAGGTATAATTAACTTATTGAATTCAGTCGATAAATAACTATGAAGAAAGCGAAAATCTTTCGGCAGGATTAATTTATTATTTGATAGGCTTCTGTTTATTACTTTCTCAAAATCTTTTTGTTTACCTTTGACTCGAAAAGTTGGTGGCCCCAAAACAACTAATAAAAAGGAAACCTTCCCCCGATGCTCATAACGTTTGAAGAAAAACCCAAATCCTGGAGTTACATTTTTAAACTTATCAATTTTCTGATAAATTTCATATAATTTGCTTATAGTTTCCATAGATGCCATAATATAATTACTTTTACTCGTTCAATCCTTTAAAACTATCGATTTCATTTAAAAAATCCTTGATTTTCAAAGTATTATTTCTGATTTTTGCTTTAAGTACTTCATTTTGATCCGATAGTTGAACATTAGAACTATTGAGTTGGGAATTTTGGTCTTCAAGAGATTTTACTTCTTCTAATAAATCCGATATCTTAATATTGTTTTCTTCCAAATTTTCTCTTAATAAATCGTTGTCCTCATCAATTTCTTCTTTCTGTTCTATCAGATTTTGATTATCAAGGTCTAATTTCTGAACAGATTCTGTAAGTCCTTGAATTTGAGATTTAAATTGATTATTTTCAGATAATAATTCAGCATTTTCAGATTCTATGCGCTGTAAATTTTGATACAATTGAGCTATTTTCGTTTTAAATTCATTTTTTGTGGAGTTTAAAGCGTTTTTTAATTTTTGGATTGTGTATTCATTTGATACTTGCTTATCTTCAAAATTTTTATTAACATTTCCTTTTCGATGTATTCGCTCAATTTTTTTATTCAATATAGATATTTTTTTATTCAGATTGTTAATATCTTTAGATTCACTGAAAATTAAATTAAGATTATTTATATGGAAGATGAAAGCGATATTATCACTATTTTCCATAAAGTTAATTATACAATCAGGTTGGAACGAATTTCCGTTTACAAAGGAATATACGTTGTGATTTTCCATCCAAATAGAATTTTGAAGATTTAGAATTTTTTCTTCTAGAAAAGAAATTATTCCTTTTCGATCTACTGCAATAAACTCTTCTCGATTTCCAAAGAAATAATTAAGAATTGGAATAAATTCAGGATCAGAAGGCATCAAAAATGAATTTGAGCGAATTTTTTGTTCAAAAATATCATTAATATCATTAATTGTCAATTCCTGTCTAGAAACCGATATTGATGATTTCAAAATGAGGAAAATCTCACCCTTTTTTGTATTTGTTGAATTTGCTGAATTCGTCGAATTTGTTTCCCCTCCCATGTATCGATGAAAAATAAATTCCGATGAAGGTGATGATGAAGTATTTTGTTCTAAAACTGAAATAAATTTTTTAAATTCTATTATAACTTTATCCTTTTCCATGAAATCCCCACAATTTCTTCAATTTCTCGTTTTTCGGTTTTCTCACTTTCCAAATATTTCCATAATATTAAGTATTTCCTTTTCTAGCTTATCATTTGAGAGATTTTCATAGCTTTTAATTACAATATCTCTATCTGCTTTTTCGATTACTGAATTTTGTTTTAAAAATTGTTTAATTAATTGATTTCTTTTTTTTGGTGAAGAATCTATATTTACTAATAATTTCTTTATCAGATTTTGATCTTCACTTTCTTGAATAATTTCACCATTATCATTCTTAATTTTCAACGATTTTTTTAACCAAGGTGCTTGCTTCTCACATTTTTCAGAATAATCCAACTCGACTAATTTATCTCTGGGAGTATTTTCGAGTTTCCCAATAATACTTAGGAAATCCTTATTCATCTCTTTAATCTGGGCAATTTTCACCATGATTTCCTTTTGAGTTTGTTTATTATTTTCTGAATGAGCACGATGCATTAATCAAAATAATCTTTTCTAACTCTTAAAACGTTTGGAGAGAAAATTATTGTAATTTCGGATTTATTAGCCTTTGATATATAAAAAAGTAAATAAAAAAAAATTAAATTTAGTTAGAGAAAGAAATCACTATCATCATCACTAAAATCATCTTGATTATCAAAAGCATGAACATCAATGAACAAATCATAATCAAAAATATTTTGGATAAGTGAACGAAGCGAGTTTTTCACCATTTTGATATCCTTCATCCCTAGGCCGATGATTTTACTATTTGAGAAAATTAAAAATGTTCCCCCGGTTGGCGGTTTAACAATCGCAGCAGGAAATTGTTCAGGTTCATAAAGACAATTCGTTAAAGTTAGACAAGCCATCTCTAAGTTAATTAAACGTTTTAATTGACTCATAACAACAAGATTTTGAATCTTTATCTTAAATTCTGTAAATTTTATTTCTGCCTTTGCCAAGCGATCGATAATCTTTTCTTTGATATCTGGAATTTTTTTCTGTTTTTTTATCCCAGTTATAATTAACTTGCCATTTCGGAATAAAATTATCGAAACGTTATCTATCTTAAACATTACACAAGGAAATCGATTAAGTCGTTTTACCTCAATCCTTTTCTCGACATCACTAAAATCTATTTTTTCATCCCCATCTAATTTCAAAATCCCTAATGCGACTATATTAATAATTTTATAGGGAAAATTGCAATTTTCATCACTCTCTTCAAGTTGATCTATATCTCCTTGATAAACAGATATTTGCTGGTCTTGAATCTCTAATAATGCCATTTTTTTTTATTCTCCTTCTTCTTTTTTAATTTTTAAATTCAATTTTATAATTAAAAGAGAATTTGTTTTGTATATTAAAAAATAATTATTTCGCAATATATATGTTTAGGTCAACTTACGAGGTTTCCAACATATTCTTAGAATCTTTTTGTTAAATTTCTAAATATGAACTGATGCGAAATATGTTGACAGAATTGACGGATATTATTCTGGAAATATAAAAAATTTAGTTAATTTAAATAAAACAAAAATTATGCTTTTTCTGTGCATGGCCGTAAAGGGAATTTGATGATAAGATTCGGTAATTTGATTATGTTCCGACAAAATTAATCAACTCTATGATTACTTAAAAATTTGAGCATTTGAACCCTTAAGTAGCACATTTCTGATTTCAACATCAAAGAAATTACTCAAAAACAAAATTTTTCTACAATTTCTCGAGATTCTTTAAATTTCTCAAAAAATTTTTAATTATTGATTAAGAAGAACTCAGATTTCTAAAATTAAACTATTTTTTAGTAAAAAAAACTATTCTCCGCTCATTTCTAATAATTCGCCGAAAGCTTCTCTCTCATCTTGGGATATAGAAGGCGCCTTTCTTACATCTTCAATAATTGCTGTCGATATTAAGGTCAATTTCTTCTTAACCTTCGTCTTTTTTGAAATATTTTGAGCCGAACTTTTGTAAATTTTTTTTTCCTTCAAAGGAAAAGTTTTGTCGCAAACCTTACAATACAAAGGTTCTTTCCTTTTTTTTGGCAAAAG
>JAUWMK010000426.1 GCA_030613185.1 Promethearchaeum sp. | reverse complement strand
TGGTTTGGATATGGCATTTAGATGGGCAATGAAAGCATTAGGGCAAAATACTGTAATGATCTCTCCAGCAAGTTGTTCAAATGTAGTAACCGGTCTATGGCCAAAAAGTGCACCGGATTGGCCTTATTTCAATATGGCATTCGCAGGAGCCTCAGCAGCTGCTACAGGCATGAAACATGGATTGATCACA
Organism: Promethearchaeum sp.; assembly: GCA_030613185.1. Taxonomy (GTDB): domain Archaea; phylum Asgardarchaeota; class Lokiarchaeia; order Sigyniarchaeales; family Promethearchaeaceae; genus Promethearchaeum. Next base: position 3,100 of record JAUWMK010000426.1, on the reverse strand, counting down.
AAAGGTAAAGGAGATTATAACGTCTTAGTATGGGCAGGTGACGGGGGAACAACCGATATTGGTTTACAAGGATTGAGCGGAGCAGCAGAAAGAAATGAAGATATTATATATGTTTGTTATGATAATGAAGCCTACCAAAATACAGGAAATCAAAGAAGTAGTAGCACACCTCACGGAGGAGTAACAACCACTACACCTTTTGGGAAAGAGCGTTATAAAAAGAACCTTCCTATGATTGTAGCAGCACACAATGTTCCTTATGTCACTACTGCTAGTGTGGGAGATCCTATGGACCTATATGATAAATTCATGAAAGCAAAGAAGATTAAAGGTTTTCGATATATTCACATTCTTGCACCTTGTCCACCAGGATGGCGATATCCTGCTGAAGAAACGATTCAACAGGCAAAAATGATAGTCGATACGGGAGTATTCCCATTATTTGAAATAGAAGATGGAAATTTAACCTTAAATGGAAAAAGCAAACGTTTACATGACAAAAGCAAGCGAAAACCCCTTGGAGAATATTTTAATAAAAAGAATCAAGGAAGGTTTAAAGCCATTGATGAAAAAATCCTTGGAGAACTTCAGATGGATACAGATCGATGGTGGAAATGGATTGATCGATTTTTGGTAATCCAAGATTTTGAAGAGAAATAGAATTGAAATATCCAAGATTTTTTTTCATTTGCTTTCCTTTTTTCTTATGAAATATAAAACGTGCAATATGGTAAATTTTTAACATGAAAAACTTTAATTTAATGATTTCAACCGGGCGTGACTTTGAGGACCAGGCAGAATTCGAGTTATGGTTCAATCTATTAGCATTAGGCGATGAATCCCCTATAATTTTTCGATCTGGCAATCAAGGATTGGTTTTAGCAAAAACTGCAATTGATCCAAAGGTTCTCATTCAACATTTTCGTGAAATCCAACAAAACAAAGATAAAAATTATGTTCAATTTATTCAAAAAATAACTCCCATCGATATAGTGGTTCCTTCAAATCTAGATTCTTTAAAGGAGGGTGTGTTAAAATTACTAGAAAGTCACCCACTTGGTCAAGATTCCAAATTAAAATATAGAATTACCGTAAAGAAAAGACAGTCATTATTACAGACAGCCGATATTATTGATGCAATCGCTTCAATCATTCAAAATGATGTTTCATTAAAAGATTTTGATTGGAATGTACAATTTGAAGTAATTGGAGATTCAACAGGGATTGCATTAATTAAAAAAACAGATATTTTTAAGCCTATTAGTGAAAAAAGAGATCTATAATTTAGCTATAGATTTTAAATAGTAGAAAAAGGGGCCTGGTGCAGCATCCGCATCAAAATGATGCGTAAAAGGAGGACCTCTTCTACGAAGAGGTTAAATCAAGTCATCTCGATTAGAGATGACATCCAAAAAGACAAAATAATTAACTGCACGCAAGCCATGGTTTATTTTTTTACAATTTGCTCAATATATTTTAAATTAATCTTTTTAATTTGGTACTTTTTCTGAAAGATTGCCTCAAATTACTGAACAGATTCATTAGGACTATAAAAAATTTATTCTAATAAATTTTCCCCGTTTTTTTTACTAAATTGTTTCTTAAGGTCAAATTTTTTTGTAATGTTTTTTTTGTAATGTTATCTAAACCAATTTAAGGATTGAAAATAAATATGCGAGTAGGAATTTTAACCGGCGGCGGGGATTGTCCGGGACTTAATGCAGTTATTTATGGTGCATTATTAAGGGCATCTATTGAGAAAGAAAAAGAAGTAGATGTAATAGGAATTATAAAAGGTTGGAAGGTTTTCGCAAAAGAGAATGTATCTGCCGCAGATGTAGATCATTATACTCAAAAATTGGATATCGGAGAATTGGATGATTTGCACACGAAAGGTGGAACTATGTTGTATACATCACGATCAAACCCGTTTAAATCTGTAGCCAAATTAAAGGATCCGATAGAAAAGGAAGAAAAAACTAAGCAAATCGGACTGGATTTAGCAAATAAATTTAAAATTTTGGATATAGATTCTTTAATTGCCATTGGTGGTGATGACACTTGCGGTGTTGCGGCTGCCATGTATAAATACGGTAATGCTAAAATATGCGCTTGTCCAAAAACAATTGATAATGATCTTGCAGGGACAGATTATACATTTGGATTCTTTAGTGGTGCACAATTAGCCAGCAATACCCTTGATAATCTAACTACTACTGCCCATTCACACCAACGTATATTTATAACCGAGATTATGGGTCGTGATGCTGGTTGGTTGACATTATACAGCGGTCTTTCGAGTGGTGCAGATATAATTCTTTTACCAGAGACACCCTTTGATTTTGAAAAGGATATTGCTCAAGTGTTGATGGAACGTGCAAATTCAGGCTATAAATATCATATGATTGCATGTAGTGAAGGGGCTTACCCAACTAAGGAATCTTTAGAAAGAGATTTCACCGTCATTTCCCAAGAGGATATAGATAATCTACCAAAGGATTCTTTTGGAAATCCAGAACTACCTAAATTAAACATTGCAGATAAAATTCAAAAAGAATTAAACAAACGAGATGATATTAAGAAATACTTCAATGATCGACATGCTCATTACGAAATCCGTTCAGTAGTTTTAGGGCATACGATGCGCGCAGGAACACCAAACGTGTTTGATCGAGTACTCGGGCTACGGTACGGTTGGCATGCAATGAGTTATATCATTGAGGGAAATTACGGCAAATTAAGCGCTTTAAAAGGCACAGATATTGTTCCAGTTGATTTAGTAGAAGGTTCTAAAAAAGGTTTAATTGATCCAAACTCGGATTTGATTCAGATTAGAGATGCTATGACTACTGTGAAACATAAATCTAAAGAAAAATTGTTTAAATGAACTTTTTTTTTCTCTATTTCTCTTTGTTATATGACAACTTTTTTAAATTTCTAAAGAAAACTAATAATATTCGGCACTGTTCAAGAAAATTTGTGACCTCCATTTCTTGATTCGAAAAAGGGTATGATCCCAAGAACCGTTGAGTTCGACTATTTTTCCCCACTTTCATTGTTTGAATATAACCATAAGCAAAAAAACAAATGCAAAACAAGA
>JAUWMK010000120.1 GCA_030613185.1 Promethearchaeum sp. | reverse complement strand
GGCCAAAATGGTTACGTGCGACAAGAAGTAGTAAAGTTGAATACAGAATGTTATAGTGCCATAATCATATATGATTGCAAAATATTGCCAGCATATAACATATCTGTCCTCAAAATGACTGAGTGTGATTACCCGAGCATGCTAGATTGGTAACGATCTGGTGTGAAGCCTCGGGGACAATGTACTAAACAGTGAGAGTATGACTCACTTAAAGACTAATCAAGACCACTATGAGAAATGAAAATGAACTCATATTTAAACCTCGTTATTTGGTCCGCGGTGAAACATAATGAAACACCGTGCTAAAATAGCAGAACTATCTGTGGATGATGCTGTAGCCTCATCATCCAGTCATTCGTAGTATAGTCGGGGAAGAGTGAGTCTCTAAGGTGGTTGGGAATGTCAACTTTATTAAACTTGGTAAATCCCATTTTTCCCAAATCTCATTGGTGTATCCATCACCAAGAAGAATGGTAGACCTGAGGTAACGAAGGCGGATGAAAAAGGGGATAGAGGATGGCGGAGCAAGTGAATGCTCTACTGTAGCGGTAGGGATAGGGTAAAATTACCTGATTCGAAAGAATACAGACTTCCGCCTCGTCCAGATGATAGTGAACGTTAGATAAACTGATGAAATGAAGCGTGACGGAACTGATATGCCAATAAAACGTATATTACCGAAAACTAAAATCGAACTAGAAGTCGATGCCCAAACGCGGTGGCAAAACCTCCCTTGGGATAAATTTCAAGTTCGGATCAAGGAAATCCAAACGAGGATCTATCACGACACTAAACACGGTAAATGGAAACAAGTCAGAGATCAGCAACGCCTTTTGCTCCACTCCATGGCTGCTAAAGCGTTGGCGATTAGAAAAATTACCCAAAAGAATAGAGGAAAATTAACCGCGGGGCTTGATGGACAAGTCTATCTCACCGCAGAATCACGAATTGTTCTTCTATCCGAAATAGACACCAAACATCTTTTTTCCAAAGCTTATAGACCCACCCACGTAAAGCGAATTTATATTCCAAAACCTGATGGATCAAAAAGACCGCTTGGAATACCGACTGTAATCGATCGAATATACCAAGAATTAGTACGAATGGCTTTAGATCCAGAATGGGAAGGAAAATTTCACGCACATTCCTATGGATTCAGACCAGGTAGAAATTGTCAAGACGCGATTAAAATGATTAAGAAGGCACACAAGAAGGGGTATAATCACATTCTTGAAGCCGATTTAAGTAAATGTTTTGATAATCTTAATCATCAATATATTCTGAGACAGATCTCGAAGCCATATAGGCAAATCATTAAGAAATGGTTAAAAATTGGAATTATTGATATGGGAACCCTCATTCAAACAGAATCAGGAACCCCTCAAGGTGGAGTAATATCACCGCTGTTATCGAATATTGCCCTCAATACTCTTGATCATGCAATAAACCAAGTCCGAGAACTCATTCTTATCAGATTTGCCGATGATTTTATAGTAATGAGCCGATCTGCAGAACTTTTAAACAAGGCAAAACGTGGAATTGAATCGCTTATAAAAAAGATTGGACCATCACTTAATGAAAAGAAAACTAAAATCGTCACAACTCAACAAGGGTTTTCATTTCTTGGATTTAGCTTCATTAAATATCCAAATAAAGCACTATGGGTTCAACCGCAAAGGGAACGGGTAAAAGTATTCCTTGCTAAGCTTAAAACTCTAATCAGTAAGCATAAACAAGTTCAAACGAAATATCTCATAGTTGGACTCAATAGTAGAATACGAGGATGGACAAATTACTATAGATTTTGCCGAACCCATGCTATTTATTCTCGTATCGATTATATTCTCTGGAGATGGATATGGAATTGGTGTAAACGCCGCCATCCGATGAAAGGTAAACGTTGGGTCTATAAACATTATTATGGAGGGGATAGAAAGTGGCAACTTGTAGCGGATGATTTTAAGCTTAGATCTCCATTTGATACTAAAAGAAAATCGTATCATTGGAATGTAGGAAGTTTTTCCCCCTATGATCCAAGACAAGGGGTGCAAGAATTATGGAAGAAAAAGAGGTGTGGTGAATATTATGTGTGAAGATTTGAATTCAGCAATTTTACCGAATAAGACTGGTGACAGGTTTAGTCTCTGGGCGTGAGCTGGATGCCTTGAAAGAGGCACGTCCAGTTCTTAGAGGGGGTTGGCATTGAGAAATGCTGACCCTACTCGACCTCATTCTTCTTCAGAACCAAAATCACATACTATTGGGAAACCAAAAGGAAGTGCAGGAGGTGGAAGACATCGTCCCGAAAAGATCCATAGATCAATAAATTTATTTCCCACCCGATGTGATGCCTGTTACTCTGATCTAAGCAATGAGCGGATATACTTTGTCTATTCTTCGTTCATTACCGAGTTAAGTCGCATTAAAGATGAAGTAGACTTTTTTGATTATCTTAAAATGGAAAATATTCAAAGAAATATATACCGACGAAAGTGTCCCCATTGTAATAAATGGGTTTACCCTGATCAAGGAATCTTCCATCATGCACGCTTTGGAATTGGAGTTGTATGTTATATAATCAGTAAACGTATCCAAACATCTTCACCCTATCAGATCATTATTGAAGACATGCAACATCTTTTTGGAATGAAATTTATTCTCAGTGATACTTCCATAATTAACTGGTTTAAAAAATTTGAAGAACAGATCAGAGCAGTCTATTCACAATTGGAAGAATTATTGAAATCAGAGAAATACATCCATTTTGATGAAACAGGGCTTCCTATGAAAGGTAAAAACTGGTGGTTGTGGATTGTCTGTACTGCCAATATTGTTCTCTATCGACAAAGCACAAGTCGTGGTCATCAAAGTATCCAAGATATTATTGATGGGTTTAAAGGTACAATCATTGCCGATTTCTTTCGAGCTTATGAAAAATTTGACAAAAATCCCCATCAAAAATGCCTTGCACATTTATTGAGTGATATTATCGAACTAATTGTTAAAAGCTATAAAGAAAATGAACGTATTACATCCAAACTACAAGACCATGAAAAAAGTCTTGAGAGACTAAAATTAGATGAAATGGAAAAGGAAAGGCAAAAGGAAATCCAATCTGGCAATGAAAAGAAAAAGAAAAAGAAAAAGCGCGGACCTAAACCAAAACTGAAATTACTCACCAAAGAACAAATAAAAATGATTAAGATTCAATTTGATAAGAATTCCCGGACTATGGATCAAGCAACTGAACTCGGTGACTTTTTCCGTGCTCCATTTCAAGATACATGTTTTAGTTGGAAAAAAACTCAATCACAACGTATCTCAAAGGAACAAGCAGAAGAGCAATTAATAGAATTGACAACTAAGATTCGAGAAGAAGGCATTATTAATCATGAACTTGAGAATCTCGTCAAAAGATGCGAAAAATTCAAAACACACTTATTTACTTACTTGCAAATGGAAGGAATGCCCCCCGATAATAATCGAGCTGAACGTAATCTTCGGAAATTTACACGACAACGTAAAATATCCAACGATTTCAAAAGTCCGGAGGCAACCAAACATCTTGTGGAATATCTATCGTTGTATATGACATGTAAGGTGAATGATCGCAATTTTGATCAATTATTGGAACAAATTCTATCCGGTAAATCTGTGGATTTAAGGATGTTTTTGTTCAAAAAGGCATAGTTTTTTACTATTTTTCATTAAAATTTCATCTCAAATTATTAGCATGAATGGGTTCTTTCTATTTTTGTTTGAAAAAAAGAAAGTTTTTATAAAAAATAGTCCAATTTAGATTTGATCAAAAAACTTAGTATCTACAAATATTCTTTAAATATAATATAGAATTCTGTCCAAAATTGAGATAATTTCTTGGATTTATCACCGATCTGATTATTTCTAAGTGCCTTAATGTCTGATTTCAGAAAATTGAGAGAATGTAGATCATTATCAATATAATCTAATACTTGTAAGTAGGGAGGAGAAGTGATAACTAAATCAATGGAGTGTTTTTTTATATGATTGAGAAGATTAGAAGAATTATAATTGAATATTTTTAGATGAAAATTAATATCTTGTACTAAATTCTAAAATAATAAGAAAACAAACACAATTGCGAAATTTTATGAAAACAAAAAAAAAACTAAAAAAATTATGGGTAGTCAGCTCTATATTTTGAAATTACTTAACGAATTCGGGGAAATGTCTTATCAGGAATTATTATCCAAAATCCAAACTAATAAAAAAAAAAACATCATTGAAAAATTGGGAATTTCAGGGGATATTAAAAATTTTTACCAGATTATTGAAAAATGAAAAATGCGAAATATATCAAATCTACCAGAGAAAAACAAATACCGAGCAAGGCAATACTTTCGATTCTAAAGGATGGGTATGAAATTTTGGATCGTGACAAGAAGTCGATTAAACTGAATACAGGATAAAAACTGACCCATAGGTGACATGGTGAGCCTACTCACACGAGCGTACTTGGCAACAGGTGGGTTCGGAGCGTTGAGAACAATGTAGATATGGCTACTAAGATTAAGTAGTCTTGTCGCTAGGCTGGACTGTCATGGGGAACAAAAGTAAAGTGGTATTTAAACCTCGTTATTCACACGCGGTGAAAAAATCTTGATACACCGTGCTAAAAAAGCAATGCTGCTTGGGACTTGTGCTTTCAGATCACAAATCCGTCACTCTTAAAGCAGTCGGGGAACAGCCACCCCCTAAAACAGTTGTTGAAAGTCAGATAATCGAAACTTGGTAAGCCCTATTGGCTCCGATATATATCGGTACGAATCGAGTAATCGAATAGGATGGTCAAGAGGGTAGAGCATGTTGGAAAAAGCGAATGCCCCCTTGTAATGAGAGGGATAGAGGTAATTTATACTCAACCTGAAAAGGTGCAGACTTCCTATACAAGTGCGAACAATAAGAAATGAATCTCGAAATTCATAAACCATTGTATTTCATTTTTGCATCAATTTGAGATGAAATACAAAATCAAGATATACATAAGAGATTAGTGGTATATCGAAATGATTGTCAGTCCTTGCGGAACTGATCCCACGATATCCAGTTGTTCTTGATGAAAAGGGGATGTTTGTCAATGATGATGCCATTGAACAGACCGATGGACTAATGAATAATGAATGAAGCTGAAAATATCCATATAATATATATAGGAAAGGAAACTGTGGGCAGAAGAAACCCCATCTTCTGATCAAAGCAGAAATTCCAACAAAGGGAGACCTATATTAAATTGATATGGATATTTGACGCAGATGATTACCTTTAGTATGAATAATTTGAGTTTGTAGATTATTGAGTAATACATATCCTAGCCAGAGGAAAAAGGTGACGAGATTCTCTGGAGAACTAACGGTGACGTGATGTTCAAAGAAGGACACGGTGACGTGTGTATTCTTCGGGCTCGAGCGGAGTATGGGGAAACTTGTACGCTCCGTTCCTAGAGGAGAAAGGGATGGCAACATCTCCGACTTACTCGGCGATTTTCGGTTTTCCTTCGCAATAGATTCCAATGGTTAAAAGATTTAAAAGAAGTAAAAAAAAATATTATATATTCATTCAGAATAAAGTTTTACATCGCAACAAAAATGATCAGCGTGGTGAACACAATGCCGCACCGGCCATGACAAGAAGTAACAATAGTAGAAGGGGTTGTCGCTCTAAAGATAGACGGGATAAAAACTGTTATAAAAGAGAACAACGTAAAAAGCAGAATAATAAACGAAACCGAATAAGGTTTGATGGAGTGATATTTTCCTACAAAAGAAAATCACCAAGTATTAGAAGAGAATTTCACAACAAGTATGTTCACTGGTATAAAAAAAAACACGAAAAAAATGTTATTGCATCAAAGGAATCTTACATGAATTGGAATTGGTTGAAGGGAAAACCTAATGAGAAAGGATGGTACCCCTCAAGATTAAATATGTTTGTTAACGATAAATATGGGAAGAAATACTATCCTTGCCAATAATTTTTTCTAAATTATTGCTGTTTTTCAATTAGAGCTTTCCGAAAGATTTCGATTCTCTCTATAAATTCAATTTTTAGTAGCTTTTTTCTTTATTCTGGAAAAATCTCTTTCTAATCCATCAAATATCTTTTGTTGTTCAATCGATTAAATTTGACCCCTAAATTCGTCCCAAAGGAATAATAAGTCATTTTTTGCATAGTAATTTATAATATCAGTTGCAATTTCTTTATATTGGTTTTTAATCAAATAAGAAATGATTGAAAATAATCCTTTTTCTTCTGAAATAAAATAAAGGTTTTTCTCAAGAGGAATTGATAAAATTAAATTTCCGACCATTTCAGGAGAATTTTCCATATTTTTACGCAAAAATTCGAGAATATTTCTTAGAGAATAATTAGAATCGCACTCTTTTATAGATATCTGGACAAGTTTAAAATTTTCACTATTTAATTCAGAAATTGTTTCAAACCATTGGATTAACCAGTTCAGAATAGATTTTTTCTCAATTTGCTTCATTTCTACTCCAACTTTAATAATTTTAGACCAACAATAATCAATCAAAGGTTTTCCTTTATTTGGTGCTTGCTTCCAGAGGCTATAAATCTCTTGAATAAGAGCACTAATTAATGAAAAGTTACAGCTATTAATTGATTTATTAATGATGTTTTCTGATGTTAGTTTAAATTCATCGTTATACCAACTAATCATTAGATAGCGCCCGAAATTACTAATAAAGTTATTGTCTGATTCAAAATCACTTATATTTTTAACGACTCTATCGGATATTTGAATTTTTTCAAATTTATTATATATTTCTGGATGATATCCTCTCAACCCATATTTAATGAATACTGGAAAAGACACTTCCCAATATTTTTGAAATAAAATGTCCCAAAAAGACGATACCCATTTCTTATCATTACGCCAAAAATAAAATAAATACCTAGATACATATGTACAAGCATTCTGTACAAATTCATTATCCTCATCTCCCAAAAATTCACCTATTTTTTGTCTTTGTATTGTTAATATATTCTCTTGACGGTCTTCTTGAAAATTGGAAATTTTCCTATACATTTCAAAATATCGATAAAAATTGGAATTTATAAAATTAATATTTGTTGTTTGTTTAGAAAATGGAGTGAATTCCAATTTTTTTTCTATTAAATCCAATAAAGTGATTAATTTGTCAATAGCTTCTTGGGATAGTTGAGTTATTTTCGGATCTAAACTGAAATAAAGTGAATAAAGAATAAACGATGAATTTGATTTAATTTGCTCTGGTTTTTTCTCTTCTTTGATTAAATCTATATAAAGATCAATAATTTCCTCATTCTCCTGCATACTTCCTTGTTTCATTACCTCAGAAAAGCCAGAAATAATAAAGTTCATATAATCACCCCTAAACTTCAAAAGGATTGCGGATTCATTCAAAAATTTTTTAGGATTTCTCATAATATCTTTTTCTAGAGATTTTGCAATAGATGTTTCATTCCAACTATGATCTTCAACTGGATAATTATCAAGATCTTGACAAATTTCAACTACCGATTTTCCTTCAAATTCTTTTAATTTCAGGTCATCCGCTTTTGGACCACCAACCCAAACTTTTCCTGAAATACTAGGTCTAATCTCACCAACTCTTTCATCATCTTTGCTTTCAAGTTCCAAATAATAGTCATTAATTTCAGGTATAACAGATTCAATTTTCTGAAGTGGGATTAATAATTGTTTTTTCTTCTTCAATAAAAAAGATCCATAATAATTTTTATTTATTGATTCTTCAAACTTCAAATGTTTAATTTTATTCAAAATAGCCAATTGATGAGTAGCATTAAATTTATTTGCATATTCTTTCAGAAATAGTGAGTTAAGAAAGAGAAGATAATAAATATTCAAAAAATTCTGCTCATGAAAGATTAAAAGTTCAAAATTTAAGTCCAATTCTTCTCTTTTTTTCAGGAGAATAAATAACACAATTACAATAATCTGAAATGTATATGATTTTAGTAAATTTTCAATTATTTCATTCAAATTTTGTTCATTTTCCAGATTTATATATTGTTCTAAAAACTTAATTAACAAATCCTTGTAATCTTTGTAATCTATTATTCTCTCTTGAGTAGATTTTTCAAGATAAAAACTTAAGGAATATGAAAATGTATTTTTCTCCTTTTCCTCGATCTCTTGGATTTTCTTTAGAATAATAGAAAAGATTTCTTTTCCTAAAATTGCATATATTTTGGGTATTTGATTCAACAAGAAATGACCTATTCCATATCCATCAAATAATGGCTTAAAATGAGAGAATTTATATGGTTCTTTCCCAGATTCATGTGTTTTAAATTGCAATAAGAATTCTAGCAAAAAATAGATTAAATCTTTATCCTTTTGTTCAATGAGAACTGGAAGAATATGTTGAATTAAAGGAGATTCTATCCGATAAAAGCTGGGAGCCTTGTATTTTTGTAATTCTCTAAGAAAAAGCTTAAAATCTTTTTCAATCTGTTTAATTGATGCTCCTGCTAGCAATTCTATAAATACGTTAACTGAATTTGTTTCATTTTTGAAAATAGCAGGAATCGGTCTTATTTCTAAGATATTCTTAATGAATTGATTGAATTGATTTTGTAATTTTGTTATTTCTCTCACTTTTTGAAATTTTTTTTTAATTTTCATTAGATAGTATAGTTCGAACCAGAAATTATAGGGTAAAGGAGACATTAATGATAGAATTTTGGAATCTATTAAGGGTTGGAACCATCCAGATTTATCCAGATGGCTAAAGAAATATTTCCTTCTTATCGGATTGATAATGCTCATTTCTAAACTAATCAAATCAATTCGATTAGGTTCATCTTTTTCCATTATTCCAGTAATAAATTCTAATGAATCCGTAAAATGGATAATTTTGAAAAAATTGAGGTAAAATCTCATAATTTTTTCTCTATCATGCTTTTCAGCTAAATTCTCTAAGATGGGATAAAAAGGAGCAGCTTGAGGAATAATAATATTATTTTTCGAAAAATCTTCAAAGAAGAAATTAAGCACTGCTAAATCAGTTCTGTCTGTTGATAATAAACCCTCAAAAAATTTTTGTAAGAAATATTTGTTTTTATTCAAATCAGTATAGCAAGGAGCTAATAACTTAATCGTTCCAATCTGAATTTCATCGAGTAAAGTAATCCAAAGAGGAATTTTACCAATAATTTCCGTGAAGAATTCTGAGTCCAATTTAGTTTTTCTTAAAATATATGTCCACAATTGTCTTATATTATCTTGCTGAGACAGATATGGATTTGATGTTTTTATTCCCTGAGTTTTTTTTTTTAGATTCCACATCTCCATAATGATTGAATCCAAATATTCAATTTTTTTTTCTTCAAATAAATAATCAATTAATGTATTATCCCCTTGAAATGAATTTAATATTGTATGCCATGCATACCCTTGTATGCACTGATTTTGTTGGTATTTTTTATCTAATATTAAATATTTTTTAAAAAGTTCTCGATTCTTGAATTCTTCTAGGGATATTAATGCAATTGAATCGTGTTGAAATAAATAACTACCAAAAAAAAATTCAAACTCCAAATCATTTATATCGTGAAGTAATACATCTAAATTAGTAAATAGCCATTTTTTGTCCAAAAACCCGATATTATAGAATTGAAGTCCAATAATTAATAAAAAATATGGATTTCTAGGATTTTCATTCAGATAATTATCAAAAATTTCTTTAGTTTGTTTATTCCATCTTATTGTTTTTATTTTATATTCTTCAATAAATAGAGCTCTTGATAGATTTAATGATATTAATGCTATAATTGCTGAACCAAAATTTGTATTTAAAATTCCATTATAAGGTCCCAATACTTCAATTGGAGTAAAATCACTAACAGGATTCTTTTTAATAAAATTTATTATCCTTTCCTCGAGTGAAACGTAATTTTCTTTGCTTAATTGTAATTTATCCCCAAATTTTGTGATTAAATTGTTGAAAAATTGAGTCTCTATAGATAGATTGGAGGAATCACTAATATTAACTAATAATTCTTCAGAATCAGGAATGAAACAAAGAAATTTATCCAGTTCTTTAAAATGTGGTTTATTCATCTTATTCCACGCTTCCTACCGGATTTTCAAAATCTTGTGTAAATTTGATTCCAGTTTTTATTGGAAATTTTTTTTTATAAGGTTGAGGGTACCTTCCAGATTCATTTAAAACCCATTTTTTGTTTTCCCACGTTAGGGGAAGCGCGATAATTTCATAATTAATTGTATCTAGTTGCAAAATATGGCAATAATTTTTATATTTGTTGTTAATATACGTAGCACCACATTGAAATTCATATAACTCTTTATCTTTTCTCAATCTAAGGACAGGATTTTTATTATGAATATGACCTGTGATTACCAAATGAGCGACCTCAGGCAGTTCATTAATTAGTGCATCTTTTTCACTTGGCCATAAATATTCGAAAGGATGATGAAAACAGATAATAGAAAAAATGGGTGATTTTTCATCATATTTAGTTAGTTCATTATTTATTTTTAGTCTATTAAATATAGACATACCAACTGCCATTTTTCCAGTATCATGATCTGAATTACGGCTAAACCATGAAGAATTTAACGCTGTAATTTGTAAATCTTTAAATTTTTTAATCTGAATAAGATAAGTATCCGTTTTTCTTTCGTTTTTATAACCAATTCCACTTTTTCTAGCTAAATCTATCTTTTTTATTCCTAAACGTTCGATAAACTCTTCATACTTAGAATATCGCTTAGAAAGACGAGACATATATTTCAAATCAAGGCAATTTTGAGCAATTTCATATGTAGGAAAATAAATTGTATCCCAAGGATTGTTTATTTGTTGCTTAATATCATGATTTCCTGGGCACAATATTAGATGTTCTTCTGTACTCAATCCAATTTTAGAAAACAATTTTCTTATCCAATTTTCGGCTCTAATATATTCATCTTTTCCACTGGAAAAAGCAATATCTCCTACAATAATTACTGCACTAATCGGATATGAATGGTTACTTTCTTCTAATTTTTCGATCAAATTTTCCAAACAAATTTGTCTTTGATCAATCAAAGTAGCTTCTATAGATTTCCCTTTTTCGTACCCAAAATGAATATCAGCGAGTATTAATATATTTAGGCTCTGTTCATCTTTTTCCATGATATGGTTAAAGCTATGAGATTATCATATTTGAATGTTCATTTGTTGTTTCAAATAATCTGATAAATCATAATTATTGAAATTTGAAGATCTCTCAAACTTTAAAAACCGAAAATCCCGACTTGTGCCCAAAGTAATAATGTTAGAAACAATCTATTGATTTTTATATATATCATTTTATTTCCGAAATTTTATGTTTAAAAAATTTGAATTTATTATTTCATTCAGAGAGCATTATAAAGAAATGATAAAAGAAAATATTTTGTGGATAAAACAACATGAATATTTCAAATTCAAATATCTGAAAGTCTTCTATCCATGGACGATATCTTCGAATATATGCCCAAATTGTTTAGAAAACATTGATTTGGAACAATGCTTTTATGATGTCGCAATTTATGATGATTATGGCATCTTCCCATTTGCCCGATGTCATATCCAATGTTTAACAAATATAATCGATGAAGCCGAAGATTGGGATCAAATTCAACCCAAAATTGAAGATAATGTATCACATTCTGAAAATTCGGTAAAAAATGATTCTGAAAAGAATGTAAAAAAAGAAAAAGATCAACCCGAAAATGAAATAAATAATATTGCTAATCGTTTTGATATTAAAAAATGGGGAGTACCAGAACACTGTGAATATTGTGGATTGTCTTTAGATTTAGATGAACTTTTTATTAATCCACAAGGCGATTTATGGGTGATTTATGACCAATTCAAAAGAAAATCACATGCAACGATGGAATATCTTTTGAAATTATCAGAGGAATTGTTTGGAGATGTGGTGACACTTAGTAGAGTAATAAGTCTGGGAAAGAAAAAATTTGATGTTCGTATTCAAAAATTAGTTTTAATTAATAAACTACCATTTCATCCCAA
>JAUWMK010000328.1 GCA_030613185.1 Promethearchaeum sp. | reverse complement strand
ATTCGCGTTAAAACTCCATTTATTGTAGAAAAAACTCCTGGTATTGTGGAAAAAACACCTCCCGTTTTAGATGTTCATCAATTGAAGAATGAACGCAAAAAACTTGAAGATGAACGGCGAAAATTGCATGAAGAACGAAATCAATGGCAAAAAATTCTTAAAAAAATGCAACAATATTCGGATTCATTGGAAGAACTTGAGCAACAACGGCAAGATAAAATCGAAGATATCAGAAATCTCGAAGAAGATCTAAAAGCTACAAAAAGAGAACATAATGATTTGCAAGATAAAATTGATAGGATGAATCTCGAAAAAGATCGAATAAAAAATGAACGGAATCGCTTGAATCGTGAAAAAGATGATATAAATCGAGATCGAGATAAAAATCAAGATGAAAGAGATGCTTTAAAGAAAAAACGCAAACAAGCAAATGATCGTATTCAAGATGAAAAGGATAATTTGAACAAAAAACGCAGACAAGAAGAAGATCGCCTAAATAAAATGCAACGAAATGCTGATGATGACTTAAAAAGATCTCAACAAAAAAGCAAACAAGCAGAAAATGATTTAAATAATATTCGTAATAAAATTCCAAGTTCAGAAAAAAAACTTCGTTCCACAGAAAAGAAAATTAATAATGCTAAACAGGATTGGAATCGAATTAAACATGATAATGATCGATTAAAGGATGAAAATAGGCGACTTCAAAATGATAACCGTCGAATCGAGGATGAAAAGAAACGCTTGAAAAAGGAAAGAAACAACATCGATAATGAAAAATCAAAAATAAAACGTTTGGAAAAGGATTTGGATGGACGAATAAGAAAAGTTCAGAATTTACAACGCGATTTAGAAAATCAAATATATAAAATTAAGTCAAAAACTCCAGGAATTAAGTCAAAAACTCCTGGAATTAAAACAAAAACCCCAAGATGGTAATTTTTTTTTTCTAAAAATTTTTGAAAACCTTTTAACTGTTTTCCAAAAAAAAAGGAGTTAAGCTTTTTAACCGAATTTTATCATTTCTAATTCATAAATAACTTTAATAATTTGAATTCTATAAAATTCTGATTATTTATTATATATGCAATTTTCCGATCATATTACTCAAAGAAATCAATAATATCGCAATAAATTAGGGAAAAAAAATGGAAAAAATAACACCGAACATAATATTCAATATTAGCAATGATATTTCTGATGAAATTATAAAAGATGAAGCACTAAAAATTATGAGGGCATGTTTTCAATGCGGAACTTGCACAGGATCTTGCCCATCAGGTCGAAGAACTGCAATTCGAACTCGACAAATTATGAGAGAAGCAGTATTATCCCTTGATGAAGTTCTTTCTGATGAGGATATCTGGTTATGCAGCACATGTTATACATGCTATGAAAGATGTCCGCGAAATATTCCAGTCACAGATGTAATTATCAAAATAAGAAATTTAGCCACACAACGGGGATTTATAAAACCTGCCCATCAAAAAGTTACTCAAATCCTTGCTGATACGGGTCATGGTGTTCCTTTAGGACTTAAAAATAATAGTGAAGAAAATCAGTGGTCAAAAGCTCGCGAATCTTATGGTCTTTCTAAGATCCCACCAACTACACATGCTCATCCTGAGGCAGTGTTAGATATCCAAAAACTGATGAAATTAACTAATTTTGATAAACTTTTAAAATTAGAGCTTCAATCGACAAATGAGGAAAAATAATTCATATAATTAATACAATAGTGATAGAAAATGATTGAAAGTAACCCAAAAACGATTTCAAAATTAAAAAGCCCGAAGGATGAAAATGTTCGAATAGGACTATATATTTGTAATTGTGGAATAAATATTGGAGGTGTTTTAGAAATGGACGATATGATTGAATTTGGAAAAACCCTCCCAAATGTAGTGTTATGTAAAAAATATAAATTCTACTGTTCGGATAATGGTCAAGCAGAAATAGCTAAGGATGTAAAAGACGGATTAGTTAACCGTGTTGTTGTTGCCGCCTGCAGTCCCAGAATGCACGAACCTACCTTTCGACGCGTTTTACAAGAGAATGGACTAAATCCATTTTATTTTGCCCAAGCAAATATCAGAGAACATGCAACTTGGGTTAATATGTACGATCATAAAGGCGCACAACGCATTGCAAAAGACCACATTCGGATGCAAGTTGCAAAAGTTCGTAAATTAAAAGCATTAGAAACCATAAAAGTCAAGGTAAAACCATCTACATTGATAATCGGTGCTGGCATTGCCGGAATGAATTCTGCGTTAGATTTAGCTGATCAAGGTTTTGAAGTATACCTAGTTGAAAGGGAATTAACGATTGGCGGTCATATGGCACAATTGGATAAAACATTTCCCACAATGGATTGTTCTTCATGTATTTTAACTCCAAAAATGGTCGATGTATCCCGAAATCCCAATATTCATATAATGGCATATTCTGAAGTTGAAAAAGTGGATGGTTATGTGGGTAATTTTGAAGTTAAAATTAAACATAAAGCTCATTATATTGATCAACTCAAATGTACTGCTTGTGGTGCATGCGTTGAAAGTTGTCCCGCTATTTGCGCAAACGACTTTGATTTGAATATGGGTACGCGAAAAGCAATTTATATTCCATTTCCGCAAGCAGTTCCGGGGCAATACACCATAGATATGGATCATTGCATAAAATGTGGAATTTGTGCTTTACCCAGTGTTTGTGAACCCGGAGCTATTAAATATGATGAAAAGGATCATTTTTCAACAATAAAAATTGGAACAATTATAGTTTCAACGGGTTATGATCAGATAGATCCAACTAATCTCAAAAATTACGGTTATGGTGTATATGAGAATGTTATCAATGGTCTTGAAATGGAGCGAAATCTTTCTAGCACCGGACCAAATTTAGGTAAACCCGTATGCCCTTCAAATGGGAAACCACCTCATTCAGTGGCTTGGTTGCAATGCGTTGGAAGTCGCGATAATCGCGAAGGCTATCATCCATATTGTAGCCGAGTTTGTTGTATGTACGCAATAAAACAAGCACGACAGTATAAAGAAAAACATCCCGAAGCAGAATGCTATATATTTTACATGGATATAAGGGCTTTCGGAAAAGGATATGAAGAATTTTATGAATCATCTAGTCATGATTTTGGGATAAAATATATGAGGGGTAGATTGGCTGAAATCTATGAAAATCCAGATAAAACTCTCTTGATCCGTGGTGAAGATACGTTTTTAAGTAGACCTATTGCTTTAAAGGTGGATTTAGTTGTATTATCAACTGGTGTAGAAGCAAGAGCAGATGCGTCTCATGTTGCTTCAATGTTAGGGATCCAACAAACCTCAGATGGTTTTTTCATGGAAGCTCATCCTAAACTTAGACCAATAGACTCTTTAACAGCTGGAATTTTTATGGCTGGTGTTGCTCAAAGTCCTAAGGATATCCCCGATGCGGTTAGTCAAGCTAAAGGCGCTGCTTCGGGAGCTGCAATTTTAATGGCAAAGGGAGAAGTAGAAGTAGAACCATATTTTGCAGTTGTTCATCCAAATTTATGTTCGGGTTGTCGCTCATGTATTAATTTATGCCCATACAGTGCAATTACTTTCGAGGAATCTCATAAAGTTGCTTATATTAATCCTATTATGTGTCATGGTTGTGGAACATGTGTTGCATCATGCCCATCAAATGCAATCGAACAGAATCATTTTTCGGGTGATCAATTAATGACAATAATTACCGATGTTTTAGGGGGATTAAATTAAAATGGCAAAAAAAGAAAGTGGCAATTCAGACGAATTCGATCCGTTCATTTTAGCTATCTTTTGCAATTGGTGCACATATACTGGTGCGGATCAAGCAGGAACATCCCGGATGCAACGTCCTGCAAATTTAAGAATAATGCGTGTAATGTGCTCTGGAAGAGTAGAAGCTAGATTTATTATTGAAGCTTTAAAGCGGGGTGCTGATGGGGTTTTAATTGGTGCATGCCATATTGGAGATTGTCATTACGTTAGCGGAAACCATAAAACTGTTCGGAGAATGCCGGTAATTAAGACTTTAGTTGAGCAATACGGGTTCAATCCAAAAAGAGTTAGGCTTGAACACATTAGTGCATCGGAAGGCGCAGAACTAACAGAAATTTCAAAAGAATTTGTAAAGGAATTAAAAGAGATAGGTCCCAATCCGAGAAATAAAAAATAAATTATTCTCAAATTGTTCAAATATTATGATATGTTTTTTTTTAATGTTGATATGAAAAAATGGTAGTAGTCTGAGGTGTCAAAAATAACAACAGAATCAAATGAGATAGCCCAAAAATTCTTTAAATCAAAGGAATTTTTTCCAATCGATGTAAAATTCGGAGAAGCAGAAATTATTCGATTAACTAAACGACCACGTAAAACAATAAGTGAAATAATTGATATTTATTCTAATGATTTGCATATTGGCATGTTTATTGGAATTGAAAAAGTAGGTAATAAACTTAAATTTGGTCCTGCTGGAATGAATAGATCCCATTCATATAGAGGGATCTTGAATTTTACATTTATTAAGTTATTGGAGTATTTTGGATTAGCTGGGATTGATATTGTAACCATAGATGTTCCTGAGGATTTGGAATTCAAGAATTTTCTTTCATTATTAGGATTTACGAAAAATGGTAATAAATTATCAATTGAATTCGATAAAAGGAAAAAAGACTTCTTATCATATTTAGAAAAAAATCCTACAGAAATTGCCTCACAAGTGGGTCAAATTCGGAATATAATTCATATGAATATGGGTGAAATCGATGATCTAAAACTTAATCAAATGGTTGATAAAATTGTCGACAAAATTAAAAATATGGATCCATTAGGTAAAACTTTCTGGGATAATCGAAAAATTGCGCAATTAAATTATTATTTAAGTACAGCAATTGTCTTAGCTTCGGACTTGGAAAAGGGAGAATTTTTAGATTTATTCATTAAAACAACAATTTGCTCACTTGATACTCATGTTAGAGAACCTTATTTAGAAGACATGTTTTTAGCTTTAGAAGGAAAACGAATTTTTGACATGCCATATATTCAGATTATGATTGAAAAAATGCGCTCTTTAATGCCAAATGAAATTAAATCATTAGGAAAGGAAAAGGATCATTTCAGAAAATGGGTTTATGATCTTTTACCAACTTGGAAATTAAACGATAAATTGGTTTCTGAAACCAGAACAAAAATTGTAGAAGATTCACAATTGACACTAAATGATTTTGGTGGAAATATACAATTGGACTATTTTAGCATAGTTCAATCATTAATTGATCATTATAATGGCG
>JAUWMK010000427.1 GCA_030613185.1 Promethearchaeum sp. | reverse complement strand
GGCATTTTAATTGGTAATTTAGCACCAAGAATTAAAGTGAACTCTGGATCTCTTATGATTGAATATCGTAGGACTGAATCAAACTCATCATTTGATATATAACCTTCGTCTTTTAGAATAGTTTCTACTTCATTTAGTATGTTTTTCGAATACAAGATTTTGACTTCCTTTTCTACTTTTTATTTTGTTTTTGAGTTTATGTTTGTACTTAAGTGCTTAATTGTAAAAGACCAGATATAAATATTAGTAAACCCAAAGAAATCATTAAAAATGTGTTCATTTGGTTTATAAATGAAACTGTAAGAAGAGGTTGAAGAAAAGAACTGGTTAATCCAAATAAAAATATCAATAACCCAATAATGAATGCTGCACCCCCATAAATCTTTGCAATTTTCCTAATTCGAGTTAAAACCATACTTTCCTGAATCCTTGCTTCAGCTTCTCTTATGTTTTTTTCCATTGTTAATAGTTTCTTTCTTAGATTCTCGAGATTCGTTTCAGCTTCCTTAAGCATTATTTCGGAATTTTTTTTCTGTTTTTGGTTAAATTTTAACTCTTCATTGCCATCTTCAATTCTTTCTTTTAGTAGATTATATTGATTTTCGAGTTTTTCCCTATCATTTTGAATATTTACGTAATTGACATCTAATTCCTCTATACGTTTCTCTTTTTGAGTTAATAAAACATCATTACCTTCAATTTTTTCATTAATTTTTGCCAATGAAGAATTTTGAACTTTAATTTTTTCTATTAGTTTTTCTAATTGTAAATGATTGTTTTCATATTCCTTTTCAGTTTTTTCAATTTCTTCTTTTAATTTTTGAGTTTGCGTTTCTTGCTCAGGAATTAATTTCAGAAGATCTTTATATTTATTTTCAATAGTTTGATATAAATCAGTGTGATCTGTTATTTTTTGTTGAAGGTTCTCGTAATATTTTTCCCTCATTTCGAGATTTTCTTTCAACTTTGAAAGTTCATCATCTTTTTCTTCGATTTCATTTTTAAAAGTTTTTAACTTTTCTTGAGCAGCAATAGCATCTCTTTCGATACTTTCATTAAATGCTTTCTTTTCATCAAGAATATCATCTAATTTTTCAATTCTTGCATTCTTTTCTTCGGTTGTTACTTCTAACTCCGTGATTTTTAGTGAGAGGTTTTCTCGTTTCTGAGATAACATTTGTTGTGTTTGTGTTCGATCTGATATTTTCTTATCTAGATCAATTTTATATTTTTCTCTTAATTCCAGAGATTCCTTTATTTTAGTTAATACATCGTCTTTTTCTTTGATTTGGTTCTTAATTTCTACAAGTTTTTCTTTTTGTTCAATTTGCTCACGATCTAGATTATCATTAATACTTTGTTTTTCTTGATATTCAGAGCTCATTTTTTCAAATTTCTCATCCATATCTTTATATTCATTATTCTTGGCCTGTAAATTTGAATTTACTTCATCAAAAGACTGTTCTTGCGATGATATCTGAGTATTTAATTCTAATACTTTTTTATTTAATTTCTCTTTTAACTCTTCAAAATTTGAATTTTCTTTCTCTAATTTTTCTAACTCATCTTTTACTTGATTAACACGTTCTGTTGTTTGTTCATGCAGAGATTCCATTCCCGATATCTTATCATTAATATTGTCGAGTTTCTCTTGCTGTTTCTTAATAGATTTTTCAATTTCTTTTAACTGATGATTTTTAGTTTTAATTGATTCTTTTAATTCTTTCTCGGAAACAATCATTTCCTCTTGCAAATCTTTTCCAATTGTATCGCTCTCTTCAAGTGAAACTTTGACCTCTCGTAAATTTTTATCAATTTCATCCCTAATATCTTTGATTTCCTTTAGGTCTTTTGTTGTATCTTTTTGTTTCGAGTTTTCTTTTACAACGTTCGTTTCTTTTGAATCTTCTTTATTTGACACAAAATCACTTTTTCCAGAATTTTCTTTATTTGATTATGAATTAATACTTTTTTATGTTTTTTTATATTTGCCAAAATTCTTTAAATTATTTCAATAAATTAGTTTACTATGAATGATAAATTAGAAATCTCCGATAAAGATCTAAAACCAGATTTTGAAAAAAATACCAAAAATAATTATTTCCAAATAGATATAATGAAAACATGGATGATTTTCTTGGTTATTTTAGATCATTCGACTACTCATGGCTTTTTAGGTCAATATGGCTCAGCATTGTGGGAAAGAATAGCCATTCCAGGGTTTATTGTAGTTATGGGATTTAATTTGGGGATCTCCTTCAATGCAAAAGGTATTGCTACATTAAAGGAAGCGTATTCAAAGGAATATTTCATATCCAAAATGAAAAGATATATTATCCCTTATATAATTCTATATTTTATCCAAGCAATTATTTATTTATTTGTTAATATTATCTTCCATCCTCCGCTAATTGATAATGGTATTTATGATTTTTCAGAATATATGATGCTAGGTTATACGCCTTTTTGGGGCCCCGGCATGTGGTTCATCCCAGCTTTGTTTGGATCTATATTAGTCTTTCCTTTATTATATATATGCTTTAAAAAAGCCCCGATAACAACTTTTATAGCTTGTTTTGTAATTGAATGGATTATGCACAAACTAGCTTTCAATATTTATTATGTTTATTCTGACGGCTGGTTCTTCACGAGGATGTTTTTTGTTACTCATATATTCTATATGTTCTCTGGTATTGGCATGGGGCTTTGGATCTCCAAAGATCATGAAATTATCTCTATGGGAAATAGAATTTTCTGGATATTACTGCCATTAAGCTTGATATATTTATTTATTTATTCAATATTTGGTTTCGAGGAATTATGGGGATTAATGTATGCAGTTGGCTTAGGATTGATTGGCGGAGATTATAATTTTCTCTCCTTTCCCTACAGTGCCTTTCTATTTCTAATAGTAATAAAGATATTTCCCAAAAATCCAGAGAGTAAATTTAGTAAGATAATAAAAAAAATAAGTAGATCAACCTATCACATCCTATTGTTTCAAATACTATATTACTCAATCGCTTATCATTTCTGGTTCAGTATAGAGAATGGTTTCGATTCGCATCCAATTGATTACCTATGGTACTATCCACTCAACCTTCTTATTACAATTACCGGAGGAATTATTTGGCAAACTTTGGAATCTAAATTCTATAAAAAAATTAATGAAAATAAAATCTATAACATAATATATAAAATCCTGTTTAGTTTAGCAGTGGTTTTCTATGTAATCTTCTTATTTTCAAGATATATTTTCTTT
>JAUWMK010000273.1 GCA_030613185.1 Promethearchaeum sp. | reverse complement strand
CCTAATAACTTACAAAACCTTTTGTCCAAAGTGTAAAACCCCAACACTCAGCGATGATTTTTCAGGGGCAGTAATAATTCTTGATCCTGAACACTCGATTATTGCTAGAAGATTGAACTTTGATGTGCGCGGCAAATTTGCCCTAAGGGTTCGTTGATTTTTTTTTATTTCATTGATTTCATTTTATAGCAATGATTACAGCAATTATCACCTTGCATTAAGGTTTTAGTGCGAGAAAATTCAATATTTGGATTAAAACCTTCAGTAATCCCGAAATCACTCATACAAAATAAATGATACCCCCATTCATTCCCTTGAATTTTATTTGCTACTTCTACAAAAGGGCAATGTGTAACATTCATGCGATATTCTCCATTTTCCTTTTCCTTTTCTTCAGTCATCGTAAATTTAAAACCATTCGATCCACACATTTGATTCCATAAAATTTCAATTAGGGTTGGAATATCTTGTTTTTCTTGTTTTTGGGCAATTTTTTTCCATTGTTTAATTGCATCTTGCTTAGTATATTCGTCGATTAAAGATTCTATCTGATTCCCTAATTTTTCTCTTAGAAAATTCAAAATTTCTACTTTTTCTTGAAATCGGCGCTCTTGGATAATATCGATTGTTTTCTGTAGTTCTTTAATTTTTTCTTGCATGCTAAATAGTAATAATCAAACTTATTTATAGAAAGAGATTCCACTCAAAATTTATTCATATTCATTTCAAACGTGAGTTTAGAGAACCTTTTCATAATTCCATATAAATTCATAATAGATAGATCACCACTACCAGAGATCGCCTTTTTCAAGCATTCCAGACAAAAATATTTAGGTTATATCTCCTTTCCTTATATAGGAATGAATTAAAAATCAATTTTCATTAAACTATTAGGGTCTTTATCTCGATAAAAAAGGAATTAACTATGAAGCATCAAGAATATACCAATATCTATGCTGATCTCCCATCAATTATGGTTGATGCGGTTGTGCTCATGGACATGAAAGGTTTTATATTAGATTGTAATGGTAGCCTTGTTGATCTCATTCAATTTACGAGGGAAGAACTGTTATCCATGAATTGGAAACAATTTACTTGTCCTGCTCAAATCACCCTTTGGCGGTCAATTTATTATAATGAAGTCACAGAGAAAGGTTATTCCGAATTAGGTGAAATTGAAATCCAGAGAAAAGACGGAAAGAGTATACCTATCGAAGTTATGGTTCGGTTAATTTCTGATGATAATACTTCAACAAAATTTACGTTTGTTGTGATACGGGATATTTCAAGAAGGAAAAAGGCAGAAAATGAACTAAAAAATTCAAGAAATCTATTACAGAATGTTTTAGATACCATTCCCGGGCTTGTTTTTTGGAAAGATAAATCGCTGCGATATCTCGGTGCTAACAAGAATTTTATGAAATATGCCAAAGTATCCTCTATAGAAGAAGTTCTCGGTAAAACTGATTATGATTTTGGATGGGTTGATTCATCTTCGGAAAAATATCAATCCGATGATCGAGATATCATGGAAACTGGGAACTCCCAGATCAATTTTGATGAAAAGATCCAATACTCACCGACCAAATATCGCTGGATGCGAACTTCAAAAATCTCCCTACGGGATGAACATGACGAAATCTATGGAATTTTAGGCACGGCGCAGGATATAACTGAAGAAAAAGAAGCTAACATTCGGATGCGGGAAAGTGAAGCTCGACTGTTTTCGATTTTTGAAAACTCTCCGATTTCTATTTGGGAGCAAGATTATTCTAAAGTTCGAAAATATTTCTTAGAATTAAAGTCCAAAGGTGTGGGAAATTTACGGTCCTACTTCATGAAATTTCCCGATGAGTGGGATAAATGTTTGAATTTGGTGAAAACTTTGAATGTTAATAAGAACGTCGTACTATTCCATGAAAGGGAGAATAAAAAAAAAGTGTTGTCTTTTAGGAATTCTCCCGATTTTCCCAAATCATTACAAAAAAAACATAAATTCAAATATTTAGATGCAATTCTATCATTATTTAATGAAAATGATGAAATTCACACCATTTGGAATATTACAACCCCTTCAGGAAAGGAAAAATGGATATTGGGCTATTTAACCATCGTTCCCGGTTATGAAAAGACGTGGGATAGAGTTATTCGAAGTGATTTGGATATGACCGAACAATTTAAAGCGGAACGGGTTCTTCTCAAAAGAGAGAAGGTTCTTAAAAATACAATTCAGGAGCTAAACGAGGCGTTAGCTAAAATTAAAACTTTAAACAACCTATTGCCGATCTGTGCGAATTGTAAAAAAATTCGCGATGATCAAGGGTATTGGAAACAAGTTGATACTTATATAAGCGAACATACAAATACCAAATTTTCTCATGGGATATGTCCAGATTGTGCTAAAAAACTCTATGGTGATTTTCTATAATTACATTATGGATGATTGATGATCAAAGTTCAGAAAACCTTTTCATAATTCCATCATGATCAAAATCAATGGAGCTACAAGATTCTATTTTTACTCAAAAGTTTCCTGTTCGGTATAGGGATATTGATATTTCAGGAAATGCAAGTGTAATGAGTTTTTTTGATAACTTTCAAGAAATTGGTTTTAACCATGCAGATATATTAGCCCAAAATTATAATGGAAAGAAAGAATTTTCTTTTGCAGTAGTATGGACAAAATTAAAATTAGTTCTGAAAAGATTTCCGAAATGGAAAGAAACGCTTACATATTCATCTTGGATTTCTCCATTAATCCCAAACTCAAGAATTGCAGTTAGAAATTTCGAGATTAAAGATACACAAGATAAACTAATTGGTTATGGGTATGGATCTATGGTTTTTTTTGATATGATTAAACGGAAATCAATAGAAATACCTGAAGAATTGCTAATGTATCCAACTCATGATCATTTAATAGGAAATCATGAATTTTCAAAATTAAATGGCCTAAGTAATTATGATCATCAAATAACTATCAAAACAAGATATACAGACATAGATATTTATCGTCACGTTAATAATGTGCGTTATATTAATTGGGTAATTGATTCTATGCCGATCGATATATTAAAAAAGAAAAAATGTTATGAAACTGAAATCCATTTTCTTAATGAAGCTCGGGATGGTATAACAATTAATTCAAATACAAAAATTTTGACTGAAAATGAAAAAATCACAGCAAATCATGAATTAATTAGAGAAGATGGAAAATCTATTGCAAGAATTAAAACCATGTGGGAATAAATTAATTTTAACATAGATAAAGAATGCCAAATGCAATAAATATGCCCGAATTTGCAAACAATGTAATTTTAAAGCCCGAATAAGCCTATCATCATAAAAATATGCATACATTTTCAATTGTTGAATAAAAAATTATAAGTATTAAAATAAAAATAAAAATTTCTATGAAATTTTTATATAGTTTATTGATTTTGGTATAGACATTTATATACATATATAACTTAATATATAAATGATGGCAACAATTCCAATCAAGTTAAATAAAGTTGAGGTTTCGAAAATTGATTATTTAGTTAAACTGGGCAAATATAAAAGTCGAAATCAAGCGATTCGATCATTTATTGAAAAAAGCTTGCTTCAAGAATCAATAAATTTAGAAGATGATAATCTTGATATAGAAAAAATTAAAAATATTTTATATCAATTATGGGATTTACAACCTGCGTTTAATTTGACAACAGAAAGTAATAAATCCTTAGTCGATATGGTTTCTCAAGATAGGATGCGATAAGAGGCATTATATATGAGATTATATTTAGACACAAGTGCAATTCTTTCTTATTATGATAAATCAAGTATATTTTTTAAAAATACAGTAAAGTTATTTCATTATCCTGAAATGGCATTATATTCTGGTATGATCACTGTTTTAGAAATGGAATCAGTTATAGGAAGGAATATTGGTTCATTTTACTTAGAAATTGATCCCAAATCAAAAAAAATATATGAATCATTAAGTATTAAAGAAAAAATTCCAATAATTACCCACTATTTTATTAAAAGATTAGGGATTTCAATTGAATCTGCTTCATCTATTGAAAAATGTGATATTAATGATAAAGATTATGATATTTTTAATACTTTTAATTTAGCGCTTAGAATTAACAGAGAAATGAAATTAAGGACTCTGGATGCAATTCAGATTGCATCTGCTGTAGAGATTAAGATCTATAATAAAATTGATCTTGAGTATTTTGTCACAAATGATGACATCATTTTAGCCCAGAAAAAAGAATTATATCAGAAATCTCGTATATTGCCCATCTCAACCGATGAACTTGTAAATATAATGGATCTTTGATAAAATTCTTTATACTATACACAAATTTCAAATTGTTGAATAAAAATTTTAAAGTATTAAAATAAAAATAAGTTTTTCCCAGCGTAAACAGGATCGCTGGTCAATCGGACCCCCAACATTCTGAGCCCAGCCTCATCTCCTGGAGAGGGAATATGAGTTAAATGCATATCACAATCTTTAAGATCCTTTAAATGATCCAAGGCAACTTTTGCAGTTGGGTTAGTAATAGCACTAATACTTAGTGCGATCATGGTTTCCTCTAAGTTCAAACTCACATTTGCAGACCTTCCAAGGCTTTCTTTCAGGATACCTATTGATTCCATAATGTTTGGAGAAAGTAGATAGATATTTTTAGGAATTTTTGCTAAAATTTTGATCGCATTTAAAATAACCGCAGATGGTGCATGCATTAGGGAAGAATTTGTTCCGGTTACTATGGAGCCATTTCTCAGTTGAATTGCAGCCCCCGAGAAAATTCCAGAATGTCCTTTACCCCGTTCTTTCGCTTTTTCTGTGGCATTGCGAGCAGGTAGTACTACTATTCGATCATTGGGAGAAACACCAACTTCTTCCAAAATTAGATTAATTCTGTCTGTAGTCGATTTTGGTGTGCGCCCCGCTGCATATTCGGAATGATAACTAAAATATCTACGAATTATTTCGGATTTTGCGGCATTTTGCACCACAATATCATCAGTTATTGCAAATCCAACTCTATTTACACCCATATCCGTAGGAGATTGATACATATTTCCATTCCCCATTAACTTAATTAGAATCTTTTTTAGAACTGGAAAAGCAGCTACGTCTCTATTATAATTTACGGCTGTTTCTTCATGGAAATCCAAGTGAAAAGGATCAATTTCATTGTAATCTCCGAGATCTGCGGTTGCTGCTTCATATGCAATGTTTACGGGGTGCTTCAAGGGAAGATTCCAGATAGGAAATGTTTCGAATTTTGCATATCCCGCTTTAACTCCACGCTTGTATTCATGATAAACTTGTGATAAACACGTGGCCATTTTTCCACTACCAGGTCCTGGTCCTGAAACAACTACAATTGGTTTTTTCGTCTTAATAAAGGGATTGGCACCATATCCATCCTCACTTATAATGTGATCCACGTTATTGGGATAACCATGGATGGTGCGATGTAGATACACAGGAATTTTATGCAATTCCAAGACGCGTTTAAATTGGACGACAGAGGGATGAGATTCATATCGAGTAATAACTACCCCACATATCTCCAACCCCCATTCTCGTAGGTCATCAATGAGTTTTAATGTTGCTTGATCATAGGAAATACCGAAATCAGCACGGATTTTCCGACGTTCTATGTCTCCAGCGTGAATACATATAATAATATCTAATTTATCTTTTAATTGTTGTAACAGTTTCATTTTTATATTTGGATCATATCCCGGAAGCACACGGGCAGCATGCATGTCAAACATTAATTTTCCACCAAATTCTAGGTACAATTTATTTCCACATGCACGCGCCCTTTCAAGAATGAATTTTGTCTGCTCCTCCAGATATTTGTGGTTATCAAAGCCCACCGAGGTTCCCATATCAGAAGATATCTATTAAACTATAAAAATTTGCATTAATACCGGATTAATATATTAAATGAAAGCAATCTTAGAATGATTCTGTAATTAAGGGATTAAAAAAAATTTTTATGGTTTACACTGCCCCGTTGCTTCTAAATGGGATTTCAACTGAATAATCCCTTCAATCATTAATGAATTGGTGGATTCGGTGAAGAATTTCTTCCAATTTTGTACAAATATTACCAAATCTTGTAGTTTTCTTTCGGGTTCTAATTTGTATTGTAAATTCGTACTTAATTGGTCAATTCCCCAACAAATATTAAAAACGGGAATAATCATAACGTAAAATGGAGCAATCTTCTCAAGATTTAGTCCTTCTGCAGGAGAAAAATGTTTTTGATACTCGGTAAAGAAAAACTCCCTAGATTCTTTATCCAAATCATTATCAAAGAGGAAATAACTGATTTCTTCAAGACAAT
Organism: Promethearchaeum sp.; assembly: GCA_030613185.1. Classification (GTDB taxonomy): domain Archaea; phylum Asgardarchaeota; class Lokiarchaeia; order Sigyniarchaeales; family Promethearchaeaceae; genus Promethearchaeum. The sequence continues at coordinate 215 of JAUWMK010000273.1, read as the reverse complement.
CACCATATTCAGAATTTTCCCAGTCAATCAACCAGAGTTTTCCGTGGGGGTCGAGAATAAAGTTATTACTCAAATCTCCATGTAAAATGCTCGTTATTCCATGAGTAAATAACTTGCGATTATCTTGAATTAAAGTATGAAATTCAGCAAGGACAGAGTTAAAGGCTGATTGAATGGAATCATTCATTAAATTAGAATATCGATTTTTTATTGAT
>JAUWMK010000129.1 GCA_030613185.1 Promethearchaeum sp. | reverse complement strand
TCTAATAATGTTGGGAATCAATTTTTCTTTAATTCTTTCTTCTATTTTTGAGATATCCATCTGATTTTCATCTCTTGATTATATTATCTTTTTAAAATGATGTTTATTCCAAAGTAAATCCACATTTCCTGTATTCCATTCTATAGAAAACAATAATTCACTAATCCCCGTAGGGGAACATTCGAAATAATAGTGAAGATTATTTGGTTCCATACTCATTGGTGAAAGGGGAATCTCAGCGCCGTTTGGGTCAATGAAAAACATTGTAAAACCTTTTCTAATAACAGAAACCTTTTGGATTCCATGATATGTTTCATATTTTCCACACATAAAATGCTTTTTTCCTTCCACTTGGAATAAACTCATTGATTTCTCAGGATCTTCCCCTAACATTTGAACGATACCCATAATTATAGTAGGAAGGACATTTCCATTCACATTTTCTCCAGCATTGATACATTCAAATATTCCTAATTTTAAATCTGGAATTAGAATTATTGTTGCAGTTGAAACGAAAATTCCACCAGGAATGACTACAACTTTAAGTCCGAAGAAATTATCCATTATTAACCAACTATACCCGTATCCTTCCTTACCTGAACTGCCCATCCCTCTAGTTCCTAATTCCTGTAGCAAATCACAAGGTGAATGTGAAATTGAAAATAGTTTCTCAATTGATGATGGTTGAATTATTTGTGAATCTTGAAATCTCCCAGAATTAAGTAAAGTAACCATATAATTATTTATTTCATTTACTGAAGTATAAAGTCCTCCTGCTGCAGATAAACACTCTGATCCAGGAATATTTCGTTTGAGGATTTGCATTGTTCCTTCTGAATCGGGAGAAACAATATATTGCGATTGTTTATTTTCATCTTTCTCAAGAATATCATCTGAAAAAGTGGATCTTGTCATTTTTAGAGGTTTTAAAATATTCTGGCTTATATATTCTTCATATGACAACCCAGAAATCTTTGCAATAACTTCTCCCAAAAGGAAATAGTTACTATTAGAATACATAAAACGTGTTCCAGGAGGAAGAAGAAAATCTTTGATTCCGTTTATGAACTCAAAATATTCTTCTTTTGTTTTAATTGTATTAGTAGAATCATCCAACAGTATATGTTTTTTATAGATTTTTTCAACATAACCAGTATCTGGTATTCCACTTGTTTGATTTAATAAATGATGAATTGTAATCGGGTTATTTGGCTTAGAAAGAATAAGATTCGGAAGATATTTTTCGATTGGATCTTGCAGTTCTAGTTTTCCTTGATCTACTAATTGCATAATACCCATTGCAGTAAATGATTTGGAACATGACGCTATTCTATATAATGTATCTAAATTTGCCTCTTTTTTTTTATTCAAATTCCGATATCCATATGCTTTTGAGAATAAAACATCTCCTTCCTTAACAATTGATATTGCTAAACTGGGAATGTTATCTTTTTTAACGAGATCTTGAAATTTTTCATTTAATTGATTGATTAAATTGTTTTGTTCCATTTTGATTACCTTACATTGATTAATGAAAAGAAAAAAAGAAAAATAAAATTGAATTAAAAACCAAGTTTTTCTATTTCAACTTTAATTTCATCTATACGATCTGGAGTTAAATTACTTTTTTTCCAAAATATCAATGTACAAATAGCTAGAACTATTGCAGGAATAATGGTGGAATGGAGACGAATACCGAAAAGAATTGGTTTCATATCCGGAACAACTGCTGCCATTTCATCGTAGGACGCATATCCTTCTACAAAACCAGTAGTGATATGGACCAAACTGATCACAATCCATTGCAGTATGTTCACAAAACGAAGTAAAAAGGTTGAAACTCCAATAACAATACCTTTTTCATTCTTTCCCAAACGAATTGTGAATTCCTCCATTGAAATATAGAAACAAAGTGGTAGAAGCACCCATAAATTCCCCATTGTGAAGCCTAAAACAAACATTGCAATAGTTGCAAATAATATGTTTGAAATGAACATCATTGGAATTGCACCTATTACTAAGATAAAGCCTCCGATAGAGAGTGTTTTCTTTAAATCCTTCTGATTTTTACATAATTTTGACCAAAATGGTATGGATATCAAACTACCTGCTAAAAATGAGGAAAACATAAATATTACTGTATCCTCAGTTCCATTTAACAAGAAAAAGACCATATAATTTACTGAACCGGTTAAACTATTTGTTAAAAAGGAAAATCCTCCAGATATCACCAAATAAATTAGAAGATTTTTATGTTTAAACACTTCTTTCAAACCTTCCATAAAAGTCATTTCTTTTCGATGTGGATTATCCAAATGCTTTTGAATCATATATTTATCATCTTTCAAGGAAGGTAAACTAATTAATCCTGAAATCAATAATATTAAGGCACAAACACCAATCATAAAAGGATACGTCGAAATATCATTGACTTGAACAAGCATTGGGGGAACCATCATCCCTACAGGTAATGCAAGCATTTCAATCCCGGTTCCAATTGATTTCGTCATTCTACGATCTTCATGGGATCGGAATTTTTCTGGAAATACAGCGGTTGTATGAGTTATGAAGATTGTCAAAAATGAATCGAGAGCACAAGTCATTATCAATAACCAGAAGAAAACTGGCCAAGGATTTGTATCTACATTTGCAAGATTGGGAGGAATAAAGAGCAAGTACAACATCAAGCATACTAATGGCATTGTCGTAATTATCCAAGGAAATCTTCTTCCCCATTTCTTTGTCAATTTAGTGTTTCTATCTGTCAAATAGCTTAAAAGAGGATCATTAATTGCATCCCAAATAGTATAAAGCACTAAAGCTAAAAGAATTAGGCCAGTATCTAGCCCTACAGCAGTTTCATAGTAGAAGAAAGTCCATGCACCGAAAACAGTCCCCAGAAATGTTTGAAAGAAACTATAAAATCCATAAGAGACCCGAGTTAAATTAGAATGATCGGTTTGGTATTCTTCAGTAAGTAAATTTTTTTGATTTTCATTTTCCATGAGAATTTTTCACCATATAAATTTTAAAAAAAAAATTAACTAACTCATTGTTACTTAACTCCATCAATTTAAAAAGATTTCCTAAGTAACTCACTGTTATTTAAATAAGTTTTATTATTATTTTTCATTACAATGTATATTAATGAAAAAAAGAAATCGATCACCTGAACTTAAAGGACTAAAATTTAAAGAAATAATTGAAATAGGTAAACAAGAATTACTTGCTGAAGATGTTTTTGAAACAGAACTTTCATCATCCTCACAACAAGCAAGAAAAATTTCGTTTTCAGGATTCAATATGCAAAATATCGCCCAGAAAGTAAATATGACCCGAGGAAACCTTTATCGATATGTAGTAAGTAAACGAGAATTATGGTTTGCAATTCTTCAAGAATTTATAAAGGAGTATAATGATGAAGTGGATAAAATTATTACTAACCATGAAGGAACAAATTTTGCACTAATAGAAAAACTCATCACTCATTATATCTCCTTTGGTTCTAAAGACTCTCATCTTATGCAAAAAATGATCTTTATGAATGCACCACAGCCAAAATATCAAGATGGAACACCTGAAATGGGTCCGATTGAACGAAATTATGAAAAATTAGATGATGCAATTCCCAAAATTCGTAAAGTGATTGAAAAAGCAATTAAAGCAGAAGAATTAATACAAATGAACACCCAATTCTTTATGCAATATCTTTGGGGGACTATTCAAGGATCTATTTTAATATTGGAAGATATGGAACGAGATCCGAATGGTACAGACGAATATAAACAAGAATTTCAGCGTTTTGTGATGGAACAAATTCATTTTAAATTGAGAACTTATACTCCCGAGTATACGAGTAGAAATCAATAAATCAGCTAGAGATTACTAAAATTCGTGACAGTTATGTTAAACGTTTGCTACCATGAATTACTGTGATAATTTCAACAATTTCTCCACTCATTTGGTAGATAATGCGATAAACTCTATATATTATTTCTCTTATATTAGGATTTTGTCTTTAAGGAACCATTCTTCCAATTTTTGGAAATTTTTCTAAAACTCTAATTGAATGAAGAATATTTTTTATAACTTCTTTTGCATAGAATGGAGAATCTTTACCAATATACAGACATATTTCTTCCAAATCATCTGCAGTGTGTGATGATATTCTTATTCTATCCATGATTTTAACCGTTCTCGCAACTGACTTAGTGTTAATGAATTTCCGTTTTCCAATTGTTCAATTCCGATATTAATTTTGTGATTTATATAGAGAGCTTCCATTATATCACCATATGAAGCATCATTGGGTAGATTTTTAATCACAGCGAGTATATTTTCTTTTATATTTTGCATAATTTTATTAAAAAAGTTAGGCTTATTAAAAAATTCTATTTCATGTTTACAATTTTTCTATAAAAATAACCAACAAGAAATCGGTACGAATGCCAATCAAATAATCTTGAATATAAGCTTGAAAGATTCAATGAACGAGTACTTCATATCTCCAAGAGACTTACAAGGAATTGAGAACAATTTTTTATTAGAAAATCCATTCAGAGAAGTTGAAGTTTCTTATCGTTTGATTAAGAAATGATAGCAATAATAATATTTTTTAAATTCTGAAAGTAAATAGAATGTAAGATGCAAGACTTACGTTATCAAAATATTAAACACACACCAGATGATTTGATTAAATATCTGAGTTCTTTTAAGTTAAAACCAAAATTTTCTGTCGGAATCTGGTATTTCTCTCCTGGAGGAGGGCGTTTTCATGATCGCTTTGTACCTGAAATGACAATTGAAGAAAGGATTAATCTTTTATCTGAAATGAAAAATTTAGGAATAGATGGAGTAGAAGCTCATTATCCTAATGAAATCAATGAAGAAAACGTGCATTTATATAAAAATCTTGAAAAAGAGACAGGAATTAAAGTTGTTGGAATACCTTTTGCACATTTTTATGATAAGCAATTTGAATTTGGAGCACTATCTAATCCAAAAGCTGAAATTCGGCAAAATGCAATAGATATCGCAATTGGGGCAATGGAGCTTGCAAAAGAAATCGGAACGCCAAATGTTATTAGTTGGCCCGGGATGGACGGCTATACTTATGATATTGGAACCATTTATCCTTGGATGTGGGAGTTTTATGATTCATCAATGGCAAAGGTTATTGATGCCGTGCCAGGTGTGAGAGTTGCACTAGAACCAAAACCTTACGAACCCGCAATTAATAATATTTTCAGAACTACCGCCGAAGGTATTTTAGCAGGTCAAAGAATCGAAGCAAAACTTGAAAATGAAGTTAATATAAAATATCTTGATGAAGGCCATACAATTTTCGGGTTAAACCCAGAATTTGGCCACGTTCGTATGGGTTACGAATCTGCTGGTGCAGCCTATGCGCTTGTTGGGATGCATGGGCGATTAGCACATGTTCATCTTAATTCCCAACCTTTGGGTAACTTTGACCAAGATTTAAATGTAGGGGTAGTTGATATTCAGCAAAGTTATGCTATGCTTTACGTACTGAAAATGATGGGATATAAAGAATATTTCGGCATTGATATTAACCCAGAACATATGCCAGTGCAAACTGCAATTGAGATAAATATTAAAATGGTTAATAAAATGCTGAAAAAATTGGATAACTTACCCCATGACAAGATAATCGATTCTTACCTTTATCCTTCGAAAAATAGAGGGACTTTAGAGAAAATCCTAATGGATTATTTATATTAACCAATTTCTTTTTTTCATTTTGTTCATCAAATCATAACAAAATTGTTATTAGATTTTTGATTATTTCTCATTTTTATCTCTTAGTTCTTCAAAAGAATCATCAAAATTCGAATTAGAGAGTATTTTCTTTGAAGGATATTCAGAAATTATAAATCCTGCAGCAATGATTATAAAACCAATCAAAATTTTAATTGTCAGCACACCATCTACTAGGACAATACTTGAGATCACTGCTACAACTGGACTGATTAATGTTAAGATTGCTATATTTTCAGATCTGATCTCTTTATTTGCCAAAGCAGTGTTCCATAATAAATATGTGATCCCAATACAAATAAAACCAAGATAAAACAAGTTTAACCATTGTCCCCAATTCAACTGAGACATTTCTTGAGATACATCTCTAATAAATGATAAGGGGATAAATATTACAGCTCCGATTAAAATGATAGAAAATGTAATGTGGATAGGTTTTTCTTTCATTGAGATAGGTTTGGTGAAAGCGGTATAACCTCCCCATAGTATAAAAGATATTAGTGAAAATAAATCACCCATCAAAGTAGAACTTGAAAAACCTAAATTTCCATCAACTAAAAGAATTAAAACTCCAAAAATTGTCAAGACTAATCCGATTAGAAATTTAAATTTGGGTTTTTGCTTGAAGAATATTAAATTGAATATCACTACCCAAAATATTTGGGTATTTGAAAGAATGGATTGATTTATCGGGGTGGTGAGCCCTAATGACCAAAATTGTAATAAAAATGGAACAACATAAAATAATACTCCAATGAGAATGAAGTATGAAAAATTTCTCTTAAAGACCATATACCATTCTTTTAATTGATGAGTAATTACGATATAAGTAAATAATGCTAACACACCAAAGAATGATCGAATTGCTGAATATGTAAGGATATTTAAGGGTTCGGGTGTAACTTTTATTGACAAAGGAAATGTAAATCCCCATAAGATCATTGAAATTATCGCATACAAATACGCTCGGGCCTTGCTCATTCATAAATTCCTTGGTTAATTGCTTGAAATACAAATTTTAAAATATATAATGAGAATTTAACTTTATTATTCCATTTGTGGTTAAAATGAAAAACTTATTTGCAGGATTAGATGTTTCAACGCAAAGTTGCAAACTGATTGTAATTGATGTAGATCTGAATAATGTAGTATTCAAATCATTACTGAATTATGATAAAGATCTCCCACAATACGATACAATTAACGGAACTCGAAAAAATGCAGGTTTCGGTGTGTCTGAATCAGATCCAAATATGTGGATTGAAGCAATAAATATCTTGTTTGAGAGGCTTTCAAAAGAAACTAATTTAATCTGTGACATCAAGGCTATCTCTGTTTCTGGTCAACAACATGGACTTGTTACTATTACATCTGATGGTTCTTTATCGCGACCTTATTCTAAATTATGGAATGATTTCTCGACTTCAGAGGAATGCGAATTACTATCAAAGAGTGTTGGCGGTAAAGAAAAAATGATAAAGATGATAGGAAACACTCAACGAACAGGTTATACAGCCCCAAAAATTCTCCATTTATTAAGACACGAACCTGAAAATTATAGAAATACAACTACTGTATTTTTAGTACATAATTATATTAATTGGTTTCTTACAGGCGGAAAAAACGGAGGAATTGCTTTAATGGAATCAGGGGATGTATCAGGATCTGCTTTATGGGATCCAATTTCAAAATCTTGGGCTAAAGAGATAATTAATGCAATTTCTCCAGATTTAATGGAAAAACTTCCTTTGGTTAAAGATAGTAGAATTCCAATAGGAAAAATTGGAAAAGAATTTGTTGATAAATTTGAGTTTTCTAAAGAATGTCTAATTGCATCCGGTTCAGGTGATAATATGATGGGAGCAATAGGCACGGGAAATTTTGTGGATGGCATAGTAACAATTTCTTTAGGAACAAGCGGGACCGCCTATACTTGTATAAACACCCCATTTGTTGATCCTGATGGAGAAATTGCTTGTTTTTGTGATGCAACTGGAAAATTCTTGCCACTTTTATGTATCTCCAATTTAGCAAATGGATATGAAGCAATTCTAAAGAAATTTAATCTTGATCATGACTCATTTAATGAAATAATTGATAAAACAGATCCAGGTAATAACGGAAGGATTTTAATCCCATGGTATGAAGGTGAACGAACACCTAATCTACCGGAAGCTGCACCAGTATATTTTGGATTTGATGTGAATGATTTTAATAAAGAAATCCTTTGCCGATCAGTATTAGAAGGGCATGTTATGAATCTTTATGAGGGATTTACTAAGCTTCCAATTAATCCTACAGAAATTCGCTTAACTGGAGGTATTTCAAAATCGAGAGTATGGTGTGAAACAATTGCAAATATTTTCAATTGTAATGTTGTTCCAGTTTTAGGTGAAGGAGCAGCATTAGGCGCAGCAATCCATGCCGCTTGGACATACTTTCCAAAAAAATCTATAAATGAAATTGCAGATCAGTTTATCCAATTGGATGAAAAAAATAGAATCGAACCATCTCCTAAGATTGTGGAAAGATATTCTCTCTTTAAGAGACTTTATTTTGCGTTATCTAGAAGAATCAGAGGTTTATCAGGGGAAAATCCCTTTAATCTTTTCGCAAGAATGCAGGAACACGAAAAGCATATTTATTAGTATTAACATGGAATTGAACAAGATAGCATGAAAAGAAAAGGGAGAAACGAGAGAATAGTTTATTGGCCTTTAAAATCCACCTAAAACTTTAAATTATTATATTAAATCATTATATTCAAATAATGAATTCCAAAAAAGCAAACCTCTTTGTAAAAATTGTTAATTTAATATTGTTTCTATATGGTATCATAATCTCGTTAATAGTTATTTTACAATTTGAGAATATTATTAGATTATTTTCTCTTATTTCCATGTATCAAACTTTAGAAAGATTTTCTTTCATATTAGATATAGAGTTTTTCATTTTACTTATTGTAAATATCCTTCTTTTATTCCGTCTTGGAAATTCAATTCGATATAGATCAGAAATTGGAAGGTGCGTTCTGATATCGTATTTATTTTTAACCTTTTCTTTAACGATTTTTCAAGTAATTTTTCGGTTTAATTTATTTGATTTAGATTTTTCGCAATATTTCACAATCAATTTAATCATTGATTTGGTTCTACTCTTTTTTTATGGAATTACATTAATTTTATTTATTGTTTCTAAGTCAATTAAGAAATTATTTATGGAAAAAGGAAAAATAAAGATAAAATCTGAAAATACTCAAATTATTCTCAAAAATAATCTGAAGTATAAAAGAAAATTTCTAGCTATCAGTTTATTACTTATTATAATAGGATTGGCAATTTTCACGACTGGAATTTCAAAGAATCAATATGAAATTTCTCGTTATGGAACATTAACTTATGCAAATCGAGAAAAAAATGAATATATTTCGTTCAACGAAACAATACAATTTAGATCCACTTTAACAGAAACTTGGGTGTTAAAAAATCAATCGTTGATGGGTTTCGCATATAATTATAGCGATTCATATAATCTATCAATCTGTGATTTACATTTTAATCAAGATTTATCTAAATTAGAATATAATAAATACATTGAAACTAATCTAAAAGGTGCCAATAGATCTCTATATTCTGAGATATTAGGGTTTAATCAAACATGTTATTTCTTTGAGAATTTCAATCGCAATTATCCTAACCAAACTAATTTAATTGCAATTAATTCTTCAGGGGTTGAAATGAACAGAACAATCCGAATTCCGACGGAATTCGATGATTATTTTTCTAATTCATATGAAGTTTTAATAAGATTCTTAGAATTTGAGGGTGAATATATATTCATGGTTCTTTCTGCATCTTCAATCACAAGTTCGGAAAATTTAAGCCTTTTTGTTAGTTATGAAACTCATAGTTTTAATATTATTTCTGTAAAACCAATAATAAGATCTAGAAATTATTATTATGAAGCACCTTCAACATTATGGGCCATTTTAGGTGGAGACCCAATTGGTGGAGAATTAGAATTGACAAGATCGACTAGTTCTATTTCAAGTTCTTTGTATGGATATGAGATTCTCAATGGGAAATTAGGGAATATTGAAAAATCAATACAAGTTTATCGTGAGGTTCATCCTAAATTACATTTTAACTTTCCAGAAACAGTAATTGGGGAATATACTCAAAATAGTTGGGTAATTTACCCAATTATTACTTATCGTCCTAATAACACCATTATTTTTGAAGGATTTACAAAATATGAAACAGATCCCAGTATACCTAATTATATTTACATCAATATCGGTTTAGTTCATATACTTGAAGGAGGATTCATTATATTCATTATTATATATAGAACGGATGAATACCAAGAGTTTTTAAAAAAAAAATTAAAAAAATTAAGATCTCCTAAGATAATTAACAAATAAACAATTTTTAAGAGACTTTATATGAGGATTTCGAAAAAAAATAAGAAATCAAAAAAATTTAGATTATTTCTGTATGTTTAATGTCCAAAAGTGGAGGTGTACAAATTTCTAATTCTAATTTTGGTCTATCTATCGGTGTATAAGAAACCTTAATTTTTAGAATATCACCCTCAATATGTCCGTCAAATAAAATTTCTCCCAATTCATCATGTAATTTATATTTCACTTCCCCATCCATATTTGGATAAACATATAATATAAATTTGTTAGGGACATCCTCGGATATATATTGCATTTTTTCTCCAAGGGGTAATATTGTTCCTGCTTTTACCAATAATGGGATTTTATCTATGAGAATATTTTCCATGTTTATCCATACAGGTCCTTTAATTGATTCACCGGTCCAATAATCATACCATTCACCCGAAGGAATATACATCCGACGTGAGTCTTCTTCAGTTAAAAGCGGTGCTATGAGAATATTTTCGCCAGACATGTACTGATCTTCAATATGATAACAATTAGGATCATCTGAGTGATCGAAGAATAAAGTTCTCATCAAAGGATGGCCATTTTGTGCTGCTTTAATTGATTCAGAATAAAGATACGGGACGAATTGATACCGTAATTCTAATAATTTACGGACAATATCTTGCGTTTCTTTTGAATAGTTCCATGGTTCTCTAAACCTTGGACTACATCCATGGAATCGGAAGTGAGATTGGAAAAGAGACAATTCTACCCATCGAATGTATAACTTATCATCGGGTATCCCCATGAATCCACCAACATCTTGACTCCAGAATGTAAAACTACATAAACCTAAACTTAGGCCACCCCGAAGTGAGCATAACATATTTGGAAAATTTGACGAGTTATCACCAGACCAATGAACAGGATAACGTTGAGAACCCGCATATGCACTTCGCGCCCAAATTAATGCTTCACCTTTTCCAAAGTAATCTTCTGTTGCTTCAAAAACGGCTTTATTATACAACAAAGGAAACAGATTATGCATTTCACGTCCTGAATAATGCATAAATTTTTGATGTGGTTCAATTTGTTCACCAAAATCTGCCTTTATTACTTTCGCTCCTTGTTTGAATAGTGAAGTGATTTTATCTTTGTACCAATCTATACTCTTTTGTTTTGAAAAATCTATTACATGATGTGGTCCAAAATAAAGAAACATAAATGGACCTCGATTTTTAGGGACATTTAAAAGTCACCCATTTTTTCCAACAAATAAATGAGTGAATTATCTCCCTTTTTTGATCCACTTCTCCTTCTATTTTTCATGATTTTCTCCCTATGACTGAATTTTACACTTTCCGATACGTTGTGGGCATGCA
>JAUWMK010000070.1 GCA_030613185.1 Promethearchaeum sp. | reverse complement strand
CAAATGTAGAAATAGAAGAAATAAAAAAATAGGAATTATATACTACATTGGAACCTCTACGTCGCTCAAAATTCTGTTAATGACCGCCGTAGTGGATAAGCCTTCTAATTCTGCCTCTGGCTTGAGTATGAGCCTATGATTCAAAATTGGAACACATAACTCTTTTACATCATCAGGAGTTACATAATCTCTCCCCAATATCGCAGCACGGGCTTTTGCTGTCTTCATAAGGAATAAACTCGCCCTTGGTCCAGCTCCGATTCCAACTTGAGGATCATTACGGGTCTTAAACACGATATTCTTGATATATTCTAAGATAATGTGATCTACGTAAACAGTGTCAACCAAATGCTGCAATTCGATAATTTCCTCGCTATTCGTAATCGGCTCTATCTGAACCGCAATACCGCTTAACTGTCTTGTCATAATCTCGATTTCATCATCCTCTGGCGGATAATCCAGCCACAATTTGAAAATGAATCGATCTAATTGCGCTTCAGGTAGCGGATAAGTTCCTTCTTGCTCGATCGGGTTCTGAGTGGCTACGACCTGAAACGGTTTTTCCAGAATGTAAGTTTGACCCTCAATTGTAACTTGTTTTTCGCCCATTGCTTCAAGAAGTGCTGCTTGTGTTTTTGGTGCAGTCCTGTTAATTTCATCAGCGAGAACAATATTCGCAAAGATCGGTCCTTTTCTGATTATAAATTCGCCTTTTGATTGATCGAAAACCATTGAGCCGGTGCAATCGGATGGTAATAGATCGGGCGTAAATTGTATTCGGTTGAAAGAGATACCTAAAGCTTCTGCGAAAGTTTTAGCCATAACAGTTTTAGCGAGCCCTGGCACGCCTTCCAGTAAAATATGACCATTTGTTAACAAACCGATGAACAACATTTGGAGTTCATAGCCCAGTCCTACGATCACACGCGATACCTCGGCCAATACATCTTGTGTTATTTCTCTAACAACACTAATGTCCAATTCTTCAATTTCTGCCATTTTGATAACCTTTTTTTTTCTTCTTAACCTTTTTTCCTATTTTTTTATTTCTATTTTGTATTTCATTTATTTCATGTCTAACCTTCTAACTTTCTAACTTTCTAACTATCTTCTAAAAAAAAAATGATGGTAAATATTGATACTAACTTTAATGTTAGTATATTTTCAATCTCAAACGTGGTCCGAGACCCAGCTCATTTCCATGAAGAGGTCTTCAAATTCACGTTCATTTCTTATATCTGATTTGTTTTTCTTCAAGCTATCCATTTTTTCAAAGAATCTCTGGATTCTTTTATAATTGTCTTTAGAGATATAACGTCCACGTTCTCGTTCTATTGCGTTCATGATAGCATTGACAGAGCGGTCTGGAGCATCACCTAGCAATCGATTAACCTTACGTTCCAAACGTCTGTATAATTGGATTAAAGCTTGTTTGAATTTATTATGCTGTCGGTACCAATTAATTTTTTGTGCGAAGAATGAAGAGCTCTTGAATTGTAACATTGATAACCTTCTTTCTTCTTCTTCAAGGTCGCGAAGTTGGACCTTTTTCTTATTACCTTCCTTTGGAATCCATTTTCGAAGGGTTTGAAGTGCAAATAATGGATAAACTAAACCTAAGATAGGATTAGTTGATAGCCAATTAACATAACCTTGAGTTGCACCAAATGATGCTGCCGATGAGATTTCCGTATAACCTAATTCAGGTCTAATATGTGCTTCATCAAACACAACAATGCAATTGTCCGGAGTACGACCACATGCTAAATATTCAATAATGTTTAATCCGAATTGCAAATTATCGAAACCGCTTATTGATTGTGGTAAGGTATCTACTGTTATTGTACGAGGACCAGATTGTGTTAACTCATTATCTAACCATGATGCATCAGCTGCAACGAACATTCTACTCGAATGAACTGTTGTTTTATTTTTATATATAATAGCTTCATCAAGAGCTAATTCTTTAAATCCAAACACAGTTTGTTGGTACCCACCTAGCTGTAAACCAACATCAAAAATATTTCCTAAAGCCCCTGCCATATTTTCTTGATCTTTAAGGACATTGATCATTGATGACGGAATGGTGTATCTATCACCATCTGCATTATATATTCCATTATTGTCCCGATCTATCCAACTGTATGTGGAAGATGTACTACCTAAGAATTCCCAACCTAATGTTCCAAAAAGTGTGCCTCCAAGGAATCCTCCTGATGAAGATAAACATACTTCTTCTACACCCTTTTGTGTGAATATTCCAGCATCTCCAAAATTTCTTATTACCGGAAATGTTGGGTCTTTCCAATATGAAGCATTATCGTGTAAAACACCTTTTGCAAATAGTGTTAGAGGGGTCGGAGTTGTATACATTGATGCAGCATAAGTTTCAAATAACAGTGTCTCCGCAGTCCCATGATCTTCGGCTACAAACATTGAAAAATTTTTCCGAAAAGCTGTTAGAAAATAGGGAACTTCTGAAGTGGGATTATAAAAAACGTTCGGTCCACCTATGACCAATATAATTTGCTTTGAGGTATCAAGTTGATCGATTGTGCTGATTGAAGATTGTATGCTCATTACTTCATAACCTTCCTCATTTAAAGAAAGAGCAAAATTTGACCATCCATTCCAATCCCCATTATAGATTGAATTATTTTTACTATTTAGGCCTCGATCTACAATCGGTAGAAAGATAGGAGACCATGAAAGAAATAGCAAAGCGATAAAAATAGCACCACTTAAGCTAAATCCTGTTTGTACTGATTTTCCCGTTCCAACTTGTGATTTAGCTAAATCCTTAAATGTTGCTAACAGGGTAGTTATTGCATAATATACTACAATAGCTACGAATATGAGTCCAAAATAAGCAATATATGAACTTATTAGATAAATCTTAGTTACAAAACAGAGCAGAACACCAAAAACAATTGGACTTATCGCAGATATATAAGCAATTATGAGAACAATATTCATCGTTAACATGTTTTTCTTCTTAACAGTTAGATTTGAAAAAGAAATATTAAGATTCTTAATCATTTTCAGTAGAAAGAAAATAGATACGATTAATATTGAAATTGAAATCATAAGAGGAACAACTAGTTCCTCTACAGTAGTTGCTTCTGCCCAGGATTCAAGCATAAAATTACCTGTTTTATCAGCATAAAATGTGCCTAAAAAGAAATATATACCAAAATTTACGTAAAATGTTAAACAGATTGTTATAACCCAATTAAAAAAGATATTAACTGTTTTTGGAAATTTTCCTGAAAGTAGAAATCCAGCAATCCATAATAATGTAAACAAAATTACTACAAAAGGTAACCATTCATATTTGTACAAAATAACAACACTTCGACCCATACTTAAAATTCCAAGGGGAAAAGGTGGACCATGTTCCATTATATCGGGATTATTCATTAGTAAAGGAGTAAGATTGAAAAGCAAAGCAGCCCATATCGCAGATCCCCTAGCCGCTGCCTTAGGACGAACTATTTGCCCCATAATTTTGCGATCTTTTCCCTGTACTAATCTGGCGATCCCTACAAAGAAAAGAATAGCACCAAAAATTGCAACAGAGATCCCTACAATATTGGTAACGCCACCAAATGCACTTCCAAGAATACTCCCTGCTATCAATAGTAGGAACCCAATGGGTGTTAAAATTATTCCATAATTTCGAATTGCCATTTATATTTTAAACCTTCTCCAATAGTTGCTTTTTTTCTTAGATTTTAGGTAATTTTTTACCAATTATTTCCTGAAAAACTTTTCCAAATAGTTCTAAAATCCGTTGATAAGCCTCTTCATTTGGTTGACGCCCCCCATATATTATATGTTCAACTTCTTGGACAAATGGATAAACGTTCGCGGGATTTAACGAATGATTTCTTACCATTGTCATTGCAAAATCGCGAATACTTTGGGAAGGATGTTTAGATTCACGATATTTCATCGCGCATATCATAGTAAACAACATATATTGATAGGCGATAGCCTCTTTTGGTCTTTTAGTTAGAACAAGAGTTTGGATATTTTTTAATTTACTACCTAGGTCATATGATTGACCAGTAGTGGCGGTTCTTTTTTTCTTTTTTGCCATAATAAATCACTTAATTTTTTTTTGTTTTTTATTCTTAAATGTTTTAGTCCTCTTTCATGCAGATGCATATATTATTTGTATAATAATTCTAAATATTTCTATTTTTCACCAATTTTTTTTGTTTGTTCTTCGGGTAAGGAAACATTGAGTGTAACTTGTTCGAGATTTGTATGTTGAGAAATTGAAAGGTTAAAAGTTAGTAAAACACCAGTAATTTCTTGGAAGATTCTCCCAAATAAGGTTATTGATTTATCAAAAATCTTTCTATCAACTTCATAAGCGCCATAAATCACATCTTCTATCATAGAGATATATGGGTAAACGCGGAGCGGATCAAGGCCATATTTCATTACACAAATGATTGCAAATTCCCTAAGAGTTTGTGCAGTACTTCGTTGTAAGGAGTATTTTTCATAAATAAGATCAGTATAAATCTTATATGTGTATGCGATTGCTTCTCTTTTTCGTCCTTGAGAATAAAGCATTGTAACTATTGCAAATTTTGTTGATTTATCAACAGCTCTTAAACGGTAATCAAGTTTACTAGCGGCATCCATTCGTTTTCGCTGGAAAATTACTATTCCTGCAATCAAAGCAGCAACACCTAAGACAGGAAAAAGGATTAACCACCATCTTTGAAGTGAAGCTATGGATGGTGCGTCATCGATAAGAATAGAAGAAGATGTAACTCTAAAAGATCCAACATTTGGATATAATTCAGAGTCATACCCTACTAATTGAATAGTTATGGTTATATTTGTATCAGAATCATAAACACCAAGTTCTTCCAGTGTAAAACTTTCACTGATAAATCCATCAGCTCCTGTTGTGGTTGTTAAAATATATGTATCATTGAGAAATATCTGAATAGCTCGGTTAGAAAGTTTGAGAGTCGAATTTTCATTTGCCCATATATAACCACTAATTTCAAAGCCCCCATTTGTATAGAGATAATTGCTTGTACTTTCATTTAAATTTGTGATATTTATAATTCCGTTAATAGATTCGACTCGTACAACTTGAGCAGATTGTGTACTGCTTTCATATTCATAATATGTTTCAGATCCTACAGTTTTACTGATCATTCCCAAAAAATCAACGCCAACTGAGGTCATACCAGTTTCTTCAATAATTGAAACCGTACCAGAACCTCCCGATGATGAAATATTATATATCCCGTTTACAACTCCGTTTGTGCGAACATTGAATCTATCTGATGCAGAAGTTAGATCAGTTCCTGTTGTATCTTGGAAAGTCATAGAAAGGGTAAACTGATCTCCGGGAATTACCGGATCAGATTCTGTCCCAGTATCGAGAGTAAGCGCAGTAGGAGTCGTAATATCATGATAAAGAGTTGTATTTTGAACGGTATATCCGTCAACATAAATCGATTGCGAGGAAATTTGTGTAATATTTGCTAAAACGCCCAAATCTGAAGTATAATCGTAATCATCTGGAACGGTTATTGAAATACTGAATTGTCCCGGCTCTGAATCCTTTGTTTCAGAAAGGACAGTTAAATTTGGATAAAGTGCTGAATTTGAATCGGAACCATCACACAAATGGCTATCTAAGATCGGATAAACTGGAAGGCCACTTTTATTTATCCACCCACCTTCAAATTTTTGAGTATATCCGTTTAGTATGAAGTTCGATCCTCTAACTGTATGAGATTGACTTATGTTTATAATGAATAATTTTGTATTATATGTTGCTGCACGAGGAGTTTTTTGATTGTTTTCTTTCTGGTTTGAAATATTCATCTCATTATTAAGCAAATTTGAAAATATTCCAGATATCGAAATAGCAGAAATACATATCACAAAGATAATAACTATTGAGAACCATCTATTAGACATTTTTGAATCCAATTTCATTTTCATTTGTATTTTTCCTCCAATTTTATATTGAATTTATCATTACAACTCCATTATTCTACCAAGGGTTCAGTTATAGTATTGGCTGCATCTAAGCTTTCTCCAATACTTCCACTGTAAGAGACAGTATAATATGCAGCATCCCAATTCATAAGCAAATCATTTATCTCATAATCACCATTTGCATCAGTATTAAGAGTTTCTGTATGAACCAATTGATTATTTGAATCATAGAAATTAATAACTATTTCTTGTCCTGGAATTGCAATTGCAGTACCATTGGAATAATAAAGAGTTCCGGAGATGTTTAGATTTGTTCCTCCTACTATAAAACCATCTCCTACAGTATCATAAACAAACGATGTAGTCAAATATGGTTTGTCATAAACGGTAAACTCTAATCCAGTAGCATTTATTTCTAAAACTCCCGCATTATAAGTCAATCCAGTGTCAGTAATATCCAAAGTACCATCAAATCCAATAACAATTGAATAATTCCCTCTATCGGGTTCTATGGTCCCAATTAATGAAATATAAGCAGTAAAAGTTCCATCCTGAGAATTAGTGTCCCATGATAAGTCAACTGTGAAAATTCCAGAAGGATTAATAACCGAACCACCTTGTAAAATCCAATATGTTAAATCTGCGTAATTATATCCCAATGAATATGAATCATGGTAAAGTGTCCCCGTGATTGTGATCGTTTGAAGAGTATCGCCAATTCCTAAAACCTCATTCCAATCAGGTCTTGAGCTTTCACAAGCAAGAGCATTATTGTAAATAACCCAAATATAATCTTCATAATTACTACCGCTTAACGAAAAGAAACCACCGTTATAGGTCAAAGAAATATTATATTTATGAGGACCCGGATTAATTCCTGCTCCATAATTGATTGTAAAATTATAATAACCGCTTCCGTCTGTCACACCAGTATCAATAATAGTACCATTAGACATATCGGTGAGAGTAACAGTAGCACCACTTTGACCAAATGAATGATGTAAAAGTGATAATGAAATTTCAACAGATTGCCCAGAAATTTTGATGCGAGTATCGGCCGCTACAGTGCTGCCAAAAGCAATATCATCTAAGCGAGCGGTAAAACCATAGTAAAGTTCAGGATCAAAAATAACGGTAGTTTCATTTGTAAGAAAGTCAGTTCGTATTTCATAATCATGTGATCCCAGATAAGTGCCAGTATTTAATGTAAGTAAAAATTCATAATAACCGTTACCATCTGTATTGGCCGAGTTAATAAGGGTTTCTCCGGAGGTAACATCATATAAATAGACTGTCTCGCCTACTTTTGGAGAGCCTTCAAATGTTAAAGTGCATGAGTAATTGAGGATATCATCTTTTCCATAAGTAGATGGCCCCACAATATTTGAAAATAGGGTTCCATCTAACATTGGTGAAAAAGTGTAATTTAGATAAGGATCAAATGTAACTGCGATTGAATCAGTGAGAGATCCTCCAGGGAATGCAGCTTCCAATAAATAATTATGAACTCCAGCTTTATCCCCAGAACCAAATGTAACTGTAAAATTAACATAACCATTACTATCAGTTGTGTCCGAATCGATAACAACACCATTATCTTTAAGTACTACATTAGAACCAGGCTGAGCCACACTACTATTGAGAAATTCTCCCGAAAGTTGGAAAGACTCACCAACACCTAAGTCACTTGGAGAAGCAGAAGCGAATGGTATAAGATCATAACGACCTTCAAAATCATAATTGGCGGTTGGATCATATATAATATCAATTATATCTTCATATATTCCCACACCTGTATCTAAATATATTCGATATGAATGGGTTCCAACTGTATCCGGGGATAAAAATGAAAAAGTGAAGTTTGAATATCCATTAGTATCGGTGGAGATTGGAGTAAAATCAGTGTTATTTGAGGTATCTCTTAAATCCACTTGAATTCCAGTATATGCAACACTTTCGTGTAGTAATTCACAAGAGATTTGAATAAGTGATCCAGTTCCTTTAAGGCGATTGCTGGCTGAAACTGTATCAATAAATCTAACATTATCTAAATGAGCGGTAAATGTGAAATCTGTAGGATCTGATAACCCAAAGGATCCAGTACTCGAATCATTTTTAATGTTAGAAGTGTAAAATGCATCCCATAGGTTATTCCATGAATTATCCCAATTATATTCAACAGGATTCCAGTCACCCATAAAATATGAATCTGTGTGAACAGGTCCGATATTTACATTAGTCGATCCACCGAATCTAAAATTAGTATTGTATCCGCCATCGTTAGGGATAACTTCGGTAAGAGCATTCAATTCGATATAACTAGAACTTATTGCAGTCCAGGTATTATCGAACATTCGATAATTTATTTCATAATTTTGAAGGGGTTCATTTGTTCCAGCATCCCGGAGATTACCTGTAATGTTGAATTCATCAGCGTAATCAGTCGAAGAACCCGAATTTATAAAGTATTTCCCACCCGTAGGACCGCCTCGGCCATTCGGATATACATCGGATGTTTGATCTACAGTTACATTCCCTTTAATGAACACCCAGAACCGCCCAATAGCCGTATGTGGAGCATCTGTCCATTGAATTCTTATTAAATGAGGCCCTATTGTCCAATTTGCTGCAGGAGCTAAAGAAAGATCATATGTTGTTGATCCTTGACCGTCTAAAGCAACTGTTGCAAAATTAGCCAGATGTATATCTTCTGTTTCATCATGAACAGAAATAGCGCCCGCAACCCAATCTGTCCCCCAATACGTTTGAGCAGTAAAGCCAATCTTTAAATTATCTCGATAACCTATCGTGGGCCCTGTGGGGTATGTTGTAGAAGCTCCATTCACGGAACTTGTATTATTTAAAGTAAAGGTATATTCAATATAGTTAGCATCAAGAAATTCAATATAATCATAATGATCTTCATCTGCATATGCTAAATGAGTGGATATCCATTCAAATGGACT
The DNA here is from genome assembly GCA_030613185.1 of Promethearchaeum sp. GTDB lineage: Archaea > Asgardarchaeota > Lokiarchaeia > Sigyniarchaeales > Promethearchaeaceae > Promethearchaeum. Next base: position 6,346 of record JAUWMK010000070.1, on the reverse strand, counting down.
AAGTAATAATTGATAAAAACTATCAAACTGTTGAATATCATTAAGAATATTAAAATCACCTTCAAACTCTGTATAAATTGAATAATTGGCTTGTTCCCATCCAATCATTGAAATATTAAACGTGAAATTTCCATTTATATTTGAAACATTAGCTGCATTCGGGTTGAATTCAATGATGTCTCCTGGATATGCGTTTCCTTCTTTTACTCCTCTGGCTAAAATATAAGCATTTTTTATGGGTGCATCCACAACCGGATCCCATACATATCCTTGAATTGAAAGCATTGCTTCAGTATCAATAGCAGAATCAACTGTGGTAGGAGATGCATTTGTTAAGTATATATCAAAATCTTCAACAACGCTAATAATTGAAACATTTCCAAATTGAATACCCATATATACTGAAGAGAAATTTAATGTATGTGGTCCCGAAACCATATTTTGTAAGGATAAAGTAAAGCTTGCAATTCCATTTGAATCGGTATAAACACTATCAATAACTGTGTCATAAGAAATATCTTTCATTTCCACTTCCATGGATGTTAGCGGATTTCCATTATAAGATGTAGAAACTTCAATATTTATTTCATTTGGAATTACTACTGAGCCCCGATCGTATCCTGCCATTTCAGGGTAATAAGAACCATCGAAAGTTAATATATAATCTAAATCATCTGGTGCAGGTTGAGATGGTGTTGCGGAGAAATTATTATCGAATTCCACCCAATCTCCAGCAGATTCGGAGGTAGGAATAAAAACTTCTATCCAAGTCATACTATTTGCAATACGATAGGGATAAGCAGATAAATCACCTTCATCAGGATCTGCATAAGATCCCCCAAAGTAAGAAGCAATGTCCTCATCCCATTTATATCCAGAAACATAGCGCACACTTAAACCCTCCAAACGTGCTAATGCAACAGTTAAGGAAGAAATTTCATAAGGATATTTGGATACTCGGGTTTCACACAACCACTCTATTGGGTCTTCTCCATCTCCAGGTCGACTATTTCCTGCAGGATTAAACACGAAATTTGCACCAACATAATCTACAATTGCTTGAGTTTTTTTATATACATTATCACCTGCACTAATAAAATCTGTTGTAGCTTTTAATTCGGATACAGCGATAGCAAAATAAGGATGAGAATTTTTATAATTAACCCAACTCGATGCCCCTTGGGGTCCTTTCATACATTCTGAAACACCCAAATTTCCTCCTGTATATTGAGCCATGGTATATCCATAATTTCGATAAAATGTTTCAGACTGATAATCATTACTATCATATAATAAATTATATGTAATATTTGTGAAGTCCCCTGCATCATTCTGAGAAAAACTTGCCTCACCAGTCATTCCACCTAGATAAAGTTGACTTTTTAGATCTACGCTTGCTGTGTCTAAAGGAGCAGAACTCGGCGTATATTCTTGAACTCGAGCATATGGAGAAACCGCAGGCAGACCGGTAGTTACTTGTGGATTAGCCATAATTTCGAACTTAATCTTCCATTTCTCTTCATTCGAATTGGACTCTAAAGAAAAGCTCTGGGAATTGTCCAACGTATCAGATACTTCCCAATCATAGGAATCAGTGTTATAATAATCATACGCAGCGATTTTAAATAATGTCTCACTCGGATTATTCCATGGATTCGAAGGATTTATTGCATAAGTATTAAACATCTGTTTTGCAAGGAGTGCTGCAGCAAATCCCGGCGGTAATGAATCCAGCATGGAACTATCGAAACTATCACCTCCCGATAAAGAATCGAACACGCCCGCTAAATCATCTCCAAATAAATCCATGAACTCCGCTGTAGTATAATCACTATTATTTATAAAACTCGCAGCTTCATCCCCCAATAAGTCTGATAATAAATCCATCTGTTCCGATGCATTGAGGCCTTCAAAATAAAGTGAATCAAATAAGGCATCAAGTAATGATGCTAAATCGTAATCTATTTGGTTAAGATCAACATTTATCTGGTTTGTATTGCTGCCCTCTTCTGAAATTGTATATCTTTCTGAAGTGGCATACCAAAGCAAATTTGTAAGGAGAGTATTTAAACTATAACCACCCAATATCAATGAAGCGACTACAATAAGTCTGAAAATGTTTTTCCGTTGAGCGCGAGAAATTTGAGCCATTTTTTTAATTCACCATATAATCTAATATAATTTCATATTTCCTAATTTAATATTTCAATATTCTTATTATATTATTATATGAAAGAAATCGGAATTCAAACTTAAAAGTAATTTGCCACATAAAAGATATAAGATAAAATCTGAGATTTATTTTATGGGATGATATGGGAGAAAAAAAGAAAAAACGTACAATTTGTGAATATTGCAATTAAAACTCTAAGAATAGCAATATGAAAAGGAATCGCAATAAAAATTGGAACAACAAATAGATATAAATACACCGGATAGAATTTAGCTTCAAAGTTTCTTTGGCCCGAAATTGAGGTAATTCTGATCTCATAATGCATAAAATCTAATTTTGAAGAAGTACATACTTATATATTGGGATTTTTATGGGGAAAAATGATTGGTCGGGGTTCTTTCTTGTTTTGGATGGAATTGATGGATGTGGAAAGAGCACACAAGCAAAAAAAATAAATAAATACTTTGTTTCTAATAATATTCAAACTCTTTTAACGGCAGAACCTTCAGATTATGACTTAGGAAAAATACTTAGAAAATATTTACAAAAACCTGAAGTTCCCGCTTCGGTGGATGCACTTCTTTTTGCAGCAGATAGAATTGAACATTGTAATAAAGAAATTCTACCACTTTTAAAAAAAGGTTTTATAGTTATATCAGATCGATATAGAGATTCATCCTACATATATCAATCTATTGAAGGAAGAAATGAGGGAGAAAAAATAAGAGGCGTATCAATAGATTGGATTAAAAATATTAATAAATTCAGTCTAATTCCAGATCTAACAATAATTATTGATATAGATCCAAAAATCGGTCTTAAGAGAAAAATAAAGCAAGCAAATAATTCGGATAAACAGTCTTTAGATAAATTTGAAATCGACGAATTTCAAAAGACAATTAGAGAAGAATTTATTAAAATCGCAAAAAATAGCGTTGTATCTGAAGAAGGAATTCATATTTTAATTGATGGAAACGAATCTGAAGAAGAGGTTTTTAGAACTATTTTGCGGATTATAAATTCTTACATAAAAAATGAATTTAAGTAAGATGAAAAAGACTTAATGACAGAAATAAAACCCGATAAGAAAAATTTGAAAATTAATGAAAATAAGGATTTACGATTCCAAGATTTCAGCAATCTTTTTTATCGCTTTATCAATTAGCATAAAAATAATGCCCAGTTTTGCATCTTTATCAACTAAACTCACCAAAATTGCATGAGGACCCGCTTTGGAGATAATAATTGTCCCTAACTCTCCTTCTAACAATATTCTCTGTAAATATCCTCTTTGTAATTCTATTGATGCGTTTTCCCCCACACTTATTATAGCGGCAGACATAGCGGAAATTAACGAAACATTGGCATCATCCTGTAAAATAGATGTTATAGGGAGCCCTTGAGTAGTAACAATTGTACATCCTTGAATATCTCCTCGGTTACTAGTTAATTCTTGTAAAATATACCACAGTTTATCTGAATGCGCTTTTTGTTTTTGTTTTGTATCTATGTTTTGCATTGTTAATTTTTCCCGCTAGCCAAAATTAATAATTATATTTTGTTTTGTTCTGTTTATTAATTTTGTTTATTACTTTTGTGCGAAATTTAAAATCTTATCGTTCTTTTTAAAAAATGAAAATAATGGCTCATAAAAAATCTACAAAAAAATCAACAAAGAAGACTGTAAAGAAGACTACTGCGAAGAAAACAAAAGTTACTAAGAAATCTGTAAAGAAACCAGCAAAGAAGTCAACAAAAAAAGTAATTGAAAAGTCTGTCAAGAAATCTACTGCTAAAAAAAGCAAAAAAACAACTAAAAAAGTAACAAAAAAAGTAGTGAAAAAACCAACCCTTGAGAAAACTTCAACAACAAAACCAGTTAAAAAATCTACAGTTAAAACCGAAGAAGTAAAAAAAGAAGAGAAGGAAGAAAAGGAATTAACCGAAGAAGAGAAAGAACAAAAGGAAGAAGAGGAAAAAGAGAAGAAATTAAGATATGAATCTTTTAAACAAGCGGGTGAAATCCATAAACAAGTTGTAAAATTTATTAAACCAAAAATCAAGATTGGGGCAAAACTACTCGACATTTGTGAAGCAACTGAAGATAAAATGATTGAATTGGGGGCAGAAATCGGATTCCCGACAAATATCTGTATTAATGAAGTTGCAGCTCACTATACAAGCCCTCCGGATGATGAATCGGTCATAAAAGAAGGAGACGTTGTAAAAATTGATATAGGGGTATCAGTCGAGGGGTATGTTGCCGATGGTGCATTTACAATCTCTTTTAATCAAGATCCAACCACTGCAAACTTAGTTACTGCCGTAGAAACCGCTGTCTTGAAGGGTTTATCCATAATTAAACCTCAGGTTAAAACAGTCGAAGTTGGAAAAGTGACTTCTAAAATTATCAGAGGCTTTGGTTATCACCCAATTAAGGATTTACACGGGCATTCACTGGAAAAATGGCAAGTTCACGGCTTTAAAGAGATTCCGAATGTCGGAATCTCAAGTGGGGATGTTTTTGAAGAAGGAGATGTATTTGCATTGGAATGTTTTGTTTCAACAGGTTTAGGAAATATCCATAATGGAACAATTTGCAATATATATGCATATGATTTAAATACTGAACGTGTCCCAATTCGCATGAAAATAACACGCAGAGTTATTGGTTGGATTGCAAAAAACAAGAAAACTCTTCCGTTTTCTACTCGAGAATTATTGAAAGAATTTCGCACTGGAAAAATGGCTTTACGAGAACTTACTACAGCGGGAAAATTACATAAGCATTTTGAGATTCGAGAGGAGAAGGGCGCATTTGTATCACAATATGAAAAAACCTTTATAGTTACAGATAAAGGTATTGAAGTTTTTAATTAACTTAGTTAAGCATAGGCAAAATCAACAAATTTTTTTCTTATCTTTTTGTAAAAGCTTTTTATTGCATAATCAATAATTATATTGAAATGTTTGGAAGATGTGGAGTTTTTTGTGGGCAATGTCCTACTTTTCGTGAAGATATTCAAAACCTTGCTAAAAAACTAAAAATTTATGTTAAAGGTAATGATTGGGTTGATGAATTAGGAATTTTTGATTATAATAATAATACGGTGAAAAATAAAGGCTTCGATGCTTACATAAAAGAAGAGACTAAAAAAGCTAAACAGGGAGTTAACTTTTTAGATTACCGAACAGGGAGTTAACTTTTTAGATTACCGAACATATTAAAATCGCATTTTATGTTTTTTATAGTTTTACGAGCTATTTTCTGAATTAATATAAAAAACTCAAATTTTAAATTTATATAATCCAAATTTTAAATGAGTTCTAATGGGAGAATGCAAATTAAGTAACAATTTAATTGAAGGATTTTTATTTGAATATTTAAATTTCGGAAGAACCATAGATCAGATATATGTTGCAATTTTGGAACGATTTGGGGAAGATGTTTGCGCATCTTCTGATCTAAATAGTAAAGGAATCCCGAAATATAAAAGTAAGACGCGAAGAGTTTTGGTAAATGGAAAAAATAATGGAATCTATCTTTTAGATGAAGGTACTAACAAATATAAAATTCCAGAATAAAAATTAACAAATTTTTTATAATTTATTCTTTAACCATTCACAATAGCGATGAACTCCTTCCTCAAACGATATTTTTGGTAGAAATCCTAATTTTTTTATTTTTTCAATTGAAAGTATCATTTTTGCAACATCACCAACCCATCCACCATTAGATCTACCAGAATATGAATGTTTCACATTCGAAAGATTTAGCTCTTTTTCATAAATATCTGCAATTTCATTCACTGTGAACCAATCCTCCGATCCAAGATTATAGAAATCATACCAATTTTTTTGAGTACTCAGATTATCAGCGACCAATAAAACTGCATCAATTGTATCGGAAACGTGCAAATAAGATTTTTGTTGAGTTCCGTCACCTAAAATATTCAGCTCATTAGGATTTTCATTCAAATGATTGAAAAAATCATAACCGATCCCATGAAGGGATCTTTCACCAATTATATTTGCAAACCTTAATGAGGCAGATTTAATATGGTAAGAAGATGCATAGGAAGCCAAATACATTTCTGCTGCAGCTTTTGATGCCCCATACGGACTTATTGGATTAAAAGCAATCTCCTCGGTTATTGGAAATACATCTACATC
>JAUWMK010000269.1 GCA_030613185.1 Promethearchaeum sp. | reverse complement strand
CCTTTAATTTACAAATCTTTAACACCGAAAGAATTATTCAATTTTATTGCTTCGATTCGTAAGTTAGATGGCACTAAAGTAACTAAAAAGTTAGCTGAATATCTAGAAGGTTTGGGAGCAATCGAGTATTATGAGCGTTTAATTTCGACTTTATCAAGAGGAAATAAACAAAAGGTTCAAATAATTGCAGCTATCTTACATGATCCTGAAATTTTGATTATGGATGAACCTTTAGCAGGATTAGATGCAAAATCAGTTAAAGTAGTTAAAGAAATCATAGATTTACATACTAAACGAGGCGGATCAGTCTTATTTTCTACACATATCATGGAAGTAGCTGAAGACATCTGTGATCGTATTGGGATTATTAATGAAGGAAAATTAGTTGCTGAAGGTAATTTTGAAGAACTTCGCCAAAAAGCAAATGCTATTGGAGAAGATGTTGATTTAGAAGATATCTTTCTAAAGCTTACTGAACAAGACGAATCTATAAATGAAATTGTTGAAAAACTCCGAACTACGATGATATGAGGTAAAATAAATGAAAAATATAGAATTATACAAAATATCAAAATATGTCTATAATGAATCCTTTCTACAATCGCATTTAGATATGTCTGGAGCGAGTGTTTCTTCAGTCATGGAGAAAATGGAAAAAAATAAGAAATATATCAAAACTCAAGTTATTTTTATGAAAATTATAATGGTATTGTATGTTTCCTTTTTAATTTTTCTTCCAATTACAGGTTATCTTCAGATCCAAAATGCAATTAGCGAAGGAGTTCCAATATCATGGGTCCTTTTTCTAGGAGGAGTAGTAAATGGGGCATATTTTCTTTTTCAATTTGCATATCTATTAATGTTTGGAATGTTTAATTCTACCGGACTATTTACAGGGAATATTTTCCACTGGTTGTCTACTTTACCATTAAAAAGAAAGGATATGAATAAAATTGGAATAATGACTTTGTTCCGAGTAATTGATGCACAATTTATTGCTTTAATGTTAATATTTCCACTTGCTACTGCTATCTTCACAAAAAGCATAATAATTACTCTCATTAGTCTTGGAATTTCTACCCTAAACACAATATTTTCCTTTAATGTATTGATAATTTTATCGAAAAAATTTGCAGGAGTTATTAAGGGTGCAGATTCTAATGCAAAAGGATCTAATTTAGCTCGAATATTGTTCCTGGTGGGATATTTGTCGACAACTATGTTTGCAGTTATAGGGATACAATTTCTTATGCCTGTTATCAATCTCCTATATTACCAAGTACCTCCAAACCTAGCATTATTTGAAACTTTGAATCAATGGATTAGTGCAGTCCCATTTCCTTTAAGTGGAGGTTATTTATTAACTAGTTTTCTAATTGGATTTAATAATATTGGATTCAACCAAATTCTACCTATATTAGTTGGTTTAGCTATTTTCGCTCTTATAGATTATATTATGCTAAAGAAATCCCTTAAAATCATGAATGATGTCATTATTTCAAGAACAGATTCAAAAAAGCAAAATTTCAAGTTTTCTACAATATCAGATGTTTCAGTGACTGTTGTTTCCCCGATTAAAGCTTTTATTCAAAGAGATAAGAGCATGATTTTAAGGGATATCCAAGCTATCATTTTCATAATTATCCCTGTTATTTTACCATGGATACCGTTTTTTGTTATGATAAACCCAGCGACAGGGTTTAGAGAAATTGGAGTATTTGGGTTTATGGGATTGATTTACTGTATAATGGGAGCGACTATGAATATAATGGGTTTAATAATGGTTGAAAAATCCGGTGCAACGATTAATGCTTCATTACCTATCATTATACGGGATCAGGTTAAAGCAAGACTGAGATGGGCTTTCACCATAATCCCTTTAGGTTCTTTACTTCCAGTCATTATGTATATTGGAAATCCTCTCTTTTGGGATGTTTTAATTATCCAAATTTCAATTACATTTGTGGGTTTACTAATTGGAACTTTCACTTTATTATTATCAATCAGATTGTTTGGTAAAATGAAAAGTAAATACGTATTAGACGAAGTTCATTTTAAATATAAGATTGCAAAAAATATTTTAATTATTGTTATAGACTTCATTCTATTGGTGCTTATTACAATTGGTTTTGTAATTTTATTAAATTCCTGGAACCTTGGTAAATTTTCACTAATTATTTTTCCGATTGAATTAGCTCTAGCATTAGTTTTATATTTTGTATATAATAAAATGTTCCCCAAACCAAAAAAAATCTATTAAAATCACGATTCTGCTCCTACGGAGCAAATGACAACTGACCGAGAATAACTCGGTTATTTTTTCTCTTTCTACTTATAGGTTGATAATTGACAACTGATTTAAGGATAGAGCCTACATCCAGTGGGTAAACCCACTGATTTGGCTATAATTTATGAGATATTGATATAGAGGCGGATTCCTTTAGGAATACCGATAGGATGGCTAGATTGATGAGATGGTAGATTAGGGTTTATATTGATGAGATATATCCTTTGAGGTTCATTATCCCTTAGTGAGAAACATCAAATCTCCCAAAATAGAATAATCCCTTAGGAAATTAAAAATGTTATTAAAATATAGTGAAAAAATAATCAAATGGTTTCATTCTCGGAAATTCAGCAAGATATTAGCCATTAGATTGAGTGATCTAGATTGTTTTTCTTTTTCTTCTTCTTCTTCTTCTAATGATTTCATAATGTGATCATTATTGCATTGGAAAATCTTAAATAAAATTTTTTTATTTCTGCATTTCTCCCTTAGGAATAATGGATAGTAACTTTACTAACATTCTCTGATTTTTGGAATTTCATAGGTATAGGTAAATTGTTAAGTTGAAAAGATCATATTTCTTTAAACAAAAAATGGATCTTCAACGAAAATTATTGCAATTATATTCGTGCCCTACCAAAGATTATCACCAAATTGCGAAAAGCCTTCTAACTAATCTACGTCAAGATGAGAAGTTTCTATTGATTTTAATTAAAAATTTTTTATCATCACCATTATCCATGAATTCTCAGCGTTTTTTGGAGATTGCCAACCATATCCCTCTACAAGTATATAAAAAATTATTGAATAAATCTGTAGATAAAACTGAAACTAAAACTAAATCTAAACCTGAAAACGATGATAATCCATTAATCAATTGTCAAATATCAGGTTTCATTCAATTAATGTTAAGAAATTACTCGCAAGCTGATTTAAAATTCCAAAAATCCCTAGAAATTTCAAAAAATAACATTCATACACGATTTCTACAATCAAATTCAGCGCGTTTGAATTTTGATTTCAACAAGGCTGACAAGATATTAGATAATTTGTTAAAAGTTGATCCAGAAAATTCGATTGTGTTGGACCGCTTAGGACTAATAGCCCTTGATCGTCATAATTATAGTAAAGCAGAGAAATATTTTACAGAATCATGGGAGAAAAATCATCACACCCCACATAATCATTCGTTAATGCAACTTGTTTGGATCAAAATCGAATTTCATCAATTTGAAAAGGCACAAGAACTCATCGAAATTGCAAAAAAAAATGACCTTAATGATCCATACATATACAATACGTTGGGAGATCTTAATCGCTATCAACAAGATTCTCTCGGAAGCATTAATGCTTATACAAATGCCATAGAAATGAATCCCTTTGAACCGCTTTTTTGGAAAAATCTTGCTTTGATGTATATGCAAATTGGAGAATTTAAGCAAGCCCAAGTTGCCATAAATGAACTCATGAAATTAGATCCTGATAAAATCGACCCGTGGATAACATATGCTTGGTTTTATGAAGAGAAAAATGAATTTAAAAGCGCTATACTAAAAATTAAAGAAGGACTTGAAAGAATCCCGAATTGTGCCGAACTTTATATTGAACTTGCTCGATGTTATAACGAAAAAGAAGATGGTTTAGGGGAATTTAAATTTTTACAAAAAGCAAAGGAAGTTTCACCGCAAAATGTCAACGTCCTAAACGGTCTTGCGTATTATTTTCTAAATAATGATGACTATGAAGCATCCGAAGAAATTTTTTTACAAATACTCAAAATTGATCCTGCAAATATCACCGCTTTGAATGGATTGGCCACTCTTAAATATGAAGAATATCATGACCCCAATTCTGCAGAAAATTATTTAAAACAATCGATAGAGATTGATCCGACTAATCTACAAACATGGATTCAATATGGCCAACTTGCATTTCACGAGGAAAAATACCCTGAAGCAGAGAAATTTTTTAAAAAAGCACTTGCCATTAATCCCCAACAAATCAGTGTTTTACACTATTTGGGCTTAATTTCATGGGGAATCCACGATGATTTAAAACAGGCTGAAAGTTATTTCAAACAAGGATTAAGCTTCGAGAATGATAATATCTCGATCTCGCTTGATCTTATCGAATTATACAGAACCGATCTAAAACAAATTGATAAAGCGCAAGAAATCACTAAAAATCTATTGGAAATTCTTCCCGATGATAAATACCTCAAGGAAATACTAAAAAACCTTAAATAAGTATAAGTGTTTGTTTGTGCAATTTAATTTTCTTTTTTTATCTCTTTTTCATTTTCATCTAATACTAAGCGAACTTTTTCTCCAATACTCTTGAGTGTAAATGGCTTGCTTAAAAAGTGGCAGCTCGAATTTATTATCCCTTGGGTAGTGATAAAATCATCTGTATATCCAGATATGTAAATTATCTTAATTTTTGGATTAATTTCTTTAATCCTACTAACTAATTCCTCTCCTCCCATCTCAGGCATAATAACATCTGAAATTAATAAATCAATGTTCCCTTGTTGATTTTTGAATTCTTGTAAGGCTATTTTACCATTAGCACAAGAAATTACTTGATAACCCAATCGAAGCAAAGATTTCTCAACAGTTTTACGAACTGAATCATTATCTTCAACGTAAAGAATTGTTTCACTACCCATAAGAAATTGTTTATTATCCGATTGCTTTTGGCTTGTATGAGTCTCTTTTTCTGAATAAACTCGAGGAAAATATATTTTGAAAATAGTTCCTTTATCTATTTCGGAATAAAAATCAATGAATCCTTTACTCTGTTTAACTGCTCCGTATACAACGGCTAATCCTAAACCCGTCCCTTGATTAGGATCTTTAGTAGTAAAAAAAGGCTCAAACATATGTTGCTGAATCTCAAGGGGGATACCAGAACCGTTATCTGAAACAGATAGGGAAATATATTCGCCAGGTTGGGCATGTATATGAGATTTACAGAAGATTTCATCTAATATTATATTTTGGGTTTGGATTTTCAAATTCCCTCCTTTTGGCATAGCATCCCGAGCATTTACTACTAAATTTAAAATAGTTTGCTCAATAATACTCGGATCTGCTTCAAGGAAACCAATATCTTGTGCTAAATTAAGTTCTAATTTAATATTTTCGCCGATTAAACGTATGAGCATTTGAGATTGCTTTTCAATGAGAGAATTAGGATTTAATATCTTACTCATAATTATTTTCTTTCTACTAAACGTTAGGAGTTGAGCTGTTAACCTTGCTGCTGTTTGGGATGCATCTTGAATATCTTGTAAAAACTCATAATTTGGATCTGATTCATCGCAGTTGAGTAATGCTAAATCTACATTTCCAATAATCGAAGTCAAGATATTATTGAAATCATGAGCGATTCCGCCTGCTAAACGCCCGAGATTTTCCATTTTTTGAGCATGCCTCAGTTGCTCATTAATTTTTTGTAATTCTTTTTTCTTTTCATGGAATTTACGTTCATATTTATCTCGTGCTTTTTGTATAATCTGCTGCGTTAACCTATTTTCGGTGATATCTTGAAAAACAAGAAAGAGTCCAGAATAATCAGTGCCAAATTTATATTTATCATATATCCATATTTTTCTAACATCAAAAAATCGTTTTTCATTGTTTTCTTTGGTTTCTTCATTTTCTTTTTCTTCATTTAATGGAATTTCATCGTTTTCTTTCTCATTTTGAAGAAATTGCTGCATTTCGGGCCAATTAGCGAATAATAATTGATTAGTTGTTCCAATTTCCTTGGATCCCTGAGTTTGCAAGATAGCCTCCATTGAAGGATTCATATCGACCAATCGTCCTTGAGCATTAAAAATACACACACCTTCAACCATTTGTTCTAATATTAACGCTCGCGCTATTGGTGTTATATCAAACAAGTGGAAAAAAAACAAGCCGAAAAATAACAGAGCATTTGAAATCCCAAATAAAAATGGATTTAAATCTCGAAGATTAAAAATAATTATCCCAAAACTACCTAATAAACTTATAATATAGGGAAGAAAAAAGCTAAACGTGATGAAAATGGTTTGAAAGCGATATATTCGCCTTCTTTGTGATATTGCAAATCTTATTAACACGAAAATACCAATTATGAGTGAAATATAGACATAACCAAGGGTTACCCACAATAGAATTCCGTAATCATATAATAAATAAGAATAAGTCTCGGTCGGGATTAGTATAAGGGGCTGTTCAAAAATAACTTCCTTCAATTTTTTTTGAGTCTGTTTATTTCAAAAATGTGATCTTTCATTAAAAAGATTGTACTTATTTATCTGGTTAAATTTTTTGCGTACCGTCATAAAATCTTATATTTTTTCTG
>JAUWMK010000195.1 GCA_030613185.1 Promethearchaeum sp. | reverse complement strand
CATAACACTAGTTCAATCGACCATATTTTTATAGTTTTACACCCTACCATTAAATTTACGGATTATGCAAAACACTCTAAAGAATTTCTCTCACATTTAGAAAACAGCGAAATTTTACCAGATATACTGGGATCTGATCATTGCCCCATTCAATTGTTAATAAAATAGAATATTTTTTCTTTATTGAAATTTAATTAGAATATTGAGGAATATGAGAACTGAAAAAAAAAGCATTTTGCCGGATATCATTAGAGTTAAACTTAATTCTAAAAAAATTGAACGAGAAGTAGTTAATTCAGAACATCCCTTAAAGTTCTATGCAGGTAGGGCTTTATCTTCAAAGATAATAGCTGATGAAGTGCCTCCATTATCAGATCCTTTAGGTCCTGAAAATAAATTGATTTTTGCATGTGGTTTTCTAAGCGGTACTACAGCACCCAATTCGGGTAGGATTTCAATTGGAGCAAAAAGTCCTTTGACCAAAGGGATTAAAGAATCTAATGTTGGAGGTAGAACTCCTGCTTTACTTGTAAGAAATAACATTCGCGCCTTAGTTCTCGAAGAACAATCTCCTGATTGGGTAATCATTAAGGTTTCCGAAGGAAATGTTGAAGTTCTTGATGGAAAGAAATATACTGGCTTGAATAATTACAAACTTACCAAGGATATTTTAGATGAATATGGATCAAGAGTGGGCGCTTTTATGATTGGTACTGGGGGCGAACTTCAATTTGCAAATTCGTCTATAGCTTCAATAGATATGGAAGGATTTCCATCTAGACATGCTGGACGGGGCGGTTTAGGAAGTGTTATGGGGTCCAAAAAAGTTAAAGCAATAATTGTTATTCCGCCCTCAAAATCTCTAATGGAATATTCCGATCAAAAAGGATTTAAATCGATTGCTAGCCCTTGGTTTAAAGAGCTCAATTTGGCAAACAAAGAAACGAAACACGTATTTGGAACTTCCGGATGTTTACTTGGAATGAATGAAATGCATGGATTGCCCACTCAAAATTATAGAAGGGGGCAGTTTAAAGATGCCGATAAAATTGGAGGGGAAGCTGTTCATGAATTAATTTTAAAGAACAAAGGAAAATATGGTCTCGCTTGTAGCCCTAGTTGTGCAATTCAATGTTCAAACATGATCCTCGATTCAGAAGGGAATCATATTACATCAAGTTTTGAATACGAGACTATAGGTCTTCTTGGATCGAACTTATTAATCAGTGATCTTGAGAAAATTGCGATGATGGACAAACTGTGTGATGATTTTGGTATCGATACAATAGAAACTGGAAGTTGTTTAGGGGTTCTGATGGATGCTGGAAAGATAGAATGGGGTGATGCTGATAGGTGTATTGAACTGATAAATGGTATAAAGGATAAAATACCCGAAAGCATGGATTTGGGGTTGGGTGTTTTCGAACTTGGTATGAAAATTGGTCATTCCAGAATTCCTCATGTAAAACATCAAGCTTTTCCTTCATATGAGCCAAGATCCTTAAAAGCACCTTCAATTACATTTGTTACTGGTCCGATGGGGGCCGATCACACTGCAGGAGATGTATCTGGAGAAAACCCTAATAAATCTGAAGGAAAAGTGGCAATATCTAAAGAAAAACAGATTCATACAATGATTGTTGACTCATTTGGAATATGCTATTTTGTGGGGGCAAATATTGAAAATACCGCCAAGATGTCTAAATTAGTAACTGCAAGATATGGGGCGACTTGGGATAAAACAACAGATGGTTGGATTGATTGGGCAAAAAAATGCATTTTAATGGAACGAGATTTCAATGTAGCAGCTGGATTGGCTGCAACGGATACTCTACCAAAATTTATGCTTGAAGAAAGGTTAGAAGAAGCTCCATTTCATTGGGATTTCGATCCAGAAGAAATTTCTCATTATTGGGATGATTTCAAATAATTATTGTAATTTTTTCATGAGTCCGCAAATTAATCTTAATGGCTTATCCATCCTTTGAGATAAGTTCCCAATCCACCGACAATAATTTATAGATTGATACGACATTATCCGCCAAAAAAAACTTAGATTAATTTGCGGAGTCTTGATTTTTTTTACTTTTTAGAATCTTAAAAGCTACATTTTTAAGTTCAATTTGCAATATTTATTTTGTTATGGGAATCGCCGACATTCTCCAAATTACAGTTTATACTGTTCGTTTAATAATAGCAGTGGCTTTGGCTACATATGCAATTAAAACTAAAGGAACCAATTTTTGGTGGCTTTTCGGATTATATTTTACAAGTGGAGTTTTTGGTTTAACTGATTTTATATTACAAAGTGGTAATATTTTTGCATTATCTTCAGGATTTCGTTTTATTTGTATGGTTCTTTTCATTCATTATACCTTTTATTTGGATAGAAATAACCCTACAATCTATTTTTTTATTATGTCTGTAATATTTGGGATTATAATAATCATTTTTAACATTTTATTTGACTACATTTATCCGCTTGAATTATATGATACAATAGCAAGCATAACACAAATAATCGGAAACCTAATTGTATTCTCTTGGTTAATTTATTCAAGTTTAAATGCATTTTTGAATGTGAAAAACGATGAGACTATAGATGATTGGGTTAAAATGCGCTATAAATTAGTGATTTTTTATTCTTTTATCGGGATTTTTGTTGCTATTGCATATGGTACGATTACTTCTACTGAAATTAATTTTTATACAATATCCATTTTCATAGCGACTATTGTTTATCAATTGGTCCAATTAATGGCATGGGTTATGCCCAAATTTCTAAGAAAATTCTTTAATCGTCATTTCATTCTGAGTACAAAAATTGATGAGTTAAGTGAAGAAGAAGTAATTAGTAAAATGGTGGGGGGGAATTAAAATGGATATTGTAAATTTTCTTGGACCAAAATTATCTAAGTTAATATGCAAAGATGTTTTACCCTGTAAAGGTTTGATTAGATTTGCAATTAAAGATGCTGGTAAAAATCCCACTTTACTAACCTATAAAGATATTAATGAGATAGTTAACAAAGAATTAAAAAACCGCTTAGATCAAGTTAATATTCCTGAACTAGATCAAGTAATGTCGCAATTAAAGAAAATAATAATTAAAAACCAATCAGTTTTTACCATGTCAATATATTAAAATAAATGAAATTAACTAAATGGTGAAATAATGGAATTAAACCAAAAAAAGACATTGTTTTTTCAAAAATTTTTTAATAGTTTTCCTGAACCGGCATTTGCAATGGATTCTAATTGCAAATTTGTTGAATGGAATAAAGCAATGGAAGAATTTTGCGGGATTAAATCGGAAGAAATCATAGGTAAAACATCTTCTGAGTATAATATTTCATTTTATCGAAAATCTCAACCTCTACTTGTCGAGAGCTACATTAAATCCAAGAAGTTTTTAGATTCTATCTACACAAAAGAAGAAATACTTACTTTATACAATGGACAGGAAGTAAATGTGTTATCTAAAGTTAGTTTAATTTATGATGATTCAAAAAAATTAATGGGAGGGGTTCAAACATTCCAAGATATCTCAGAACATGTCTCCGCAGAGAAATTGCTTGCAGAAGATTTATTAAAATATTCTGTTCTTTTCAACAATTCATATGATGCAATTATATTACATGATCTTAATGGAAATATTCTTGAAATTAATAAAAAAGCCCTAAATTTTTTTCAATTTAATCAAAAAACATTTTTAAAGTTAAAATTAACTGAGTTATTCCCCAATCATGAACAGCAACATCTTAAGAATTTTCTTGAAGTTTTTTATAAAAAGAACTTTAATTTTGATGAATTTTACTTATTAAAATCAAATAAATCTGAATTTATTGGAGAAGTATATGCGAATTTAATAGAACTTGAGAATAGAGAAATATTACAATTAATTATTCGTGATATCACAGAAAAGAAGCATATTGAAGAGAATTTGGCCGCTGAAAAAGAAATGTTGGCCGTAACACTTGCAGGCATTGGAGACGGAGTGATAACTCTAGATTCTGAAGGAAACATTATTTTAATTAATAAAATTGCAGAGAAAATACTGGAAATGGATTATAATGAAGTTTTTGGCAAGAAAATATTCAATATAACTTCTCTTTATAAAGAAAAATCACATGAACGATATGAACTTCAAGAAGTCAAAGTAATGCTTAGAAAAAGGGCCAATCCACCAGTTTCAATATCTATTCTCAAAATGAAGGATGGTCGTGAAAAAATTGTCGAATTTGATATTGCTCCAATTCACAATAAAGAAGGAGGAATAACAGGAAATATTATTGTATTTCGAGATATTACAGATAAGCGAAAGAAAGAAGCGGAAGATTTTAAAAATCAAAAAATTGAATCCATTGGTTTACTTGCTGGGGGCATCGCCCATGACTTCAATAATATCCTTACTGCTGTACTTGGTAACACAGCTCTTTTAAAAATGGATCTTGATGAAAAATCTGAAAAATTTTCTATTTTAAATGAGTTAGAATTAGCGATTAATAGAGCTAGCAAATTAACACATCAATTACTGACATTTTCCAAAGGGGGCGCCCCTATTAAAAAATTTATGAATATTGGGTCTATTCTTAAAGAAAGTGCAAATTTTGCATTACATGGAACAAAAAATGAAATTGAATTTAAATTTACCCCTGCTTTATGGCCAGTTCATATCGACGAAGGACAGATTAGCCAAGTTATTCATAATCTAGTAATTAATGCAGTGCAAGCAACTAAAACTAATCCAAAAATTATAATCCAAGCCAAAAATTACTTAATGGAACAAAATAATATTTTTATGTTAACCCCAGGAAATTATGTTAAAATATCAATACAAGATTTCGGTGCTGGAATTACTGATGAAAATCAAAAAAAAATCTTTGACCCATATTTTACAACAAAAAAAAGAGGATCAGGCCTTGGCCTCTCCGTCTGTTATTCGATATTAACTAGACACAATGGAAAAATTACCGTGGATTCAAAAATTGATATTGGCTCAATTTTTACATTTTATCTTCCCGCATTTCCTGAAGTTGTGATAAAAACAGAAGAAAAATCCAATTCGATAAAAAAATCATTTATTAAAAATATCAGAATCCTCATTTTGGAAGATGAAAAACCTATTAGAGTGTTGTTGGAGAAATTTTTAAGAAAAAATAATTATTATGTCGAAAGCGCAGCTGATGGTGAGAAAATAATAAAAATCTATAAAGATGCTTTTGATAAAGGGCAAGAATTTGATATTGTTATTTTGGATTTGACAATTAAAGGTGGAATGGGTGGAGATGAAGCATTTCAAGAACTTTTACAAATTAATCCCAATGTTAAAGCAATTGTAGCAAGCGGTTACTCAACGAAAAAAATCCTAAGTGATTATAAAAATTTTGGTTTTGCCGGAATGCTTTCTAAACCCTTTATGATGTCTGATTTACTAAAGGAAATTGAAAGATTGTTAGAAAACAAATAATTTTTGGATTGAAAAATAGTTTCTAAATCTTCCTTTCCGAGAATATAAACATTGAAAGAATTTTTATAATTTCAAATTAAAATTAAACCTATGTCGAATTTAATTGACAAATTGAAAATTAGCGATGAAAATCTAAAACAGATTAATGATTTTCTATTAGATCCAGAAAACCCTTTGATTAAATCCATCATTAAAATTATAAATAAATATGGAACTCCAGAGGAAATTAATGCAAAAGCCAAAGAAGCTGGTAAACTTGAAAATTTAATGAAGCGGTTGAAAGAAAAAAATTCTTCCTATTACGCTGATATTGAATGGCTTATCGAGCAAAAAGAAAAACACGCATTTATCAAGTTAGAAGATTATTACAAAAAGGTCCTTGGTGATAAATATGAGTCCACCAAAATGAAAGAGGGCTACGCCATTACGTTAGAATTATCGGCGCTTCAATTTTTCCCATTTTTCATGAAGGAAGCCAAATACGCAATTGAACATCAAGAAATAATGCCTGGACGTTATATCAAAGTAAGAAATATGATAGAGCAAGTAGAAGATGGGCAATTGCTCGCTACATCTTGTGTTATGAAAATAATCGGTGCATCATACGTTGAAACTCTCGATACTAAAGGAACTGACGGATCTAATGTACATTTGGGCGGACCAGAGACAATTACGGGATACTTTGGAGGGATTGGGCAACCTAATACTCATGCTTTAAAGTGGCTTGATGAATTTTTACAATATTATACTGAATATGGCGTACAACAGGTTCTAAATATCAATCCTGGAACAATTCTCATTGGTTACATGTTACATAAATTAGGAATTGATATTGAATTCAAAATCTCGGTTTATATGGGAAATGACAATCCTTACTCCGTTTTGTGGACAATGTTAACCGCAAAACTTTTTGCTCGCGAAGATGGAACCACTCCTCTAATCGGATTTAACTTTTCCAACTCTGTAAATAATGAAACTATTGAATTATCAGCCATTCCTCGAAAAGCATTTGGATTTGAGGATTTCATCAGAATCGAGCATCATATTTTCGAGACATGGAAGAGCATTGTGCGACAGCCATACGATAGAAGGTCAGAATTAGTAGAATTGGCTGCAAAAGTCAAAAATATTAGCGCTAAGCATGAAGGTGGAGATATCGAAGTTGAAAAAAGCAGAGAACATCCATCAGATATAGCAGAGTATTTCTTAACAAAAGAAGACATAAATAAACAAGGTATTATGGATTTTCTGACAATAAATTATATGGATAAACATAATTCTATTATTAAAACAGCAGAAGCTTTAATAAAGGCAGGAATTCCAGTTATTGCAGCACAAAATTTACATTAATATGATTTCTTTCTTTTTTTCTGAATTTTTTTTTACTAAAGCATTTTTTAATCCTTCTTCCCATGAATATGGTGATTCAAATCCTCCTAATGCATTCTTCAATTTTTTACCAACAAAATGTGAACCCCATCGCGAAAAGATATACAGCCAAAGATAATCTTTATCATTTAATTTGGGTAGAATACTGAAGATAGATTTCTCCTTAAATATATAGGGGATATGCAATAATTTAGCGCATTCTTCTACAAAATCCTTCCAAGGGATATCATCGGCAATGGCATTAAAGGAATCATTTAATGCACCATGTTGAATAATTTTTAAAATAAGGAGGTTTAAATTTTTCGAGTTCATCACAGTAATCAATCTTTTTTTTTCGAATCGAGCAACCATAAAACCTTTTTTAAGATATTTGATAATAGCTGGAGTAGTAAATGAATCATTTACGCCGATCATGGGAGGTAATCTTAGGATAGTATAATTCACGCCGCTTTTTTCAACAGCAACTTCAGCATAAGCTTTTGTCTTTCCGTAAAATCCTAGATTTGTTACCAAACGTCGTTTTGTATTTTTTTCAGTTTTATTTTTACCTACAGGAATACCATATACAGCAATCGTGCTCAATTGGATAAAATGTCGACAATTATGGGATTTTGCATAATCTAACATTTTCTTAGTTCCTCTATAATTGACTTTCGACATAAATTTATATGATTTCTTATGATTCATACAAGCAAGGCTATGAATAATAATATCAAAATTAATATCTCTAAGTTTATCTAAAGCTTTATCTTGAGTGATATCAAATTGAAATTCATGTTCATCCTCTGGAGGTCTGGATCGAACAGTTCCATAAACAGTAAAGCCTATTTCAGAGAAGAATTTCTTTAGAGTGCTCCCTAAAAATCCACTGGTTCCGGTTATTAAAATTTTTTTAAGATCCTTTTTCATTATCTACATATATATTATTGACTTAATCTACATATATATATCGAAAATAATTTAAACTTAAGATGCGAAATTCTAAGTGTGATTTTGAAAATATTCTTTTTGAAAGATTGAAGAATAAAATATAGATAGAATTAAAGTTTTTAACCATTTTAGTAATATTGTTCAATATTACTTTAATATACCTCATACTATAAAACTCATTTTTATGAGATCTACATATAATGAAAAATATATTCTACATATAAGATTTTTTAATTTTTAAGGTTGCTTGGATTTCTCTTTTAAAATCATGCTTATGATCGTTTTAAAGTCTCAAAAATTAATTAAATAACAGTTAAAGAAATTTGGGAAGGAAAAATGAAATAAACCTTCCCAGGGATTATGTGATTAAATGATAATTATGAAAAAATTATATTGATAGCAAATCTTTGGGAACTCGGTGAACTCTTAATTTTGGATAACCTTCACCTTCGGGTTGCACAACTTCCACATCCTTTACAAATTCGTGCTGTTTTAAAATCTCAAAATAACTGTAAAATATGGATAAACTCGGCAAAAATAATTGAAAATCGATTTCGATGTTTGGCATTATTAAATCCTTCTAAGGCGTTTTTATTATAATTAAAATTGGTTTTCGAGATACCTATATTAAGCTCTTTGGAATATTTCTAAAAAAAAATCGTAAGAAATTCGAAAACTTACTAAGGTATCTTTTTCATGGTAATTATGTGAATTTCATAGAAATTATTCAAAAAGGGAAATATGAACAAGGAGATAATGAGTTTTATAAAAAATGAAAAAAATTACATATAAAAAGAAGCACCAGGTTCTTCATCTTCATCATCGTCTTCTTTATCTTTTTTT